>NZ_LZHM01000025.1:0-55987 GCF_001690875.1 Gilliamella sp. wkB18 | reverse complement strand
TTATTTATATAATTTTAGGAAAATAAAAATTTTATGATTTATAAGAAAGTAAAAAAAGGTGATATCCGTTATTATCAACTTTTTGGATTAAATTGTGTTAAAGTCGTAAATTCAAAAAGCTTAATGTGCGTTTATTTTTTGGGCTTCAAAATTTTGAAAAGAGTTAAATTAAACTATATTAAGTCTCTTACAGAAAAATTAGCAAATGAAGTTAGTATTATTCGAACTGAGAATGTAGCTAGGTATGAAAAGTTGGAAGGCTATATCAGTGAGCATATAAGTAATATCACTTATAATATAGATAATAAATTCAATATATTTATGAATGAAATTGATGGACGCATTAATAATATTAATAGTCTATCTAAAAATATTGATAACCAATTTAATGGGTTATCTTTGAATATTAACAATATTAATGCTTATTCAAAAGCTCATATGGAAAGTTTTGCTGGTTTTAAAAATAAATTTACAGGTCAAGATATAGTCATTTTATGCACTGGTCCCACGCTTGCAAAATATCAGCCAATTGAAAATACAATCAATATTGGTGTAAATAGGGCTTTCAGACGTGATGATATTAGCCTTGATTTTATTTTTATTCAAGATATCACTGGTCTTAAAAACGATATTGATGCAATAAATAATTATAATCCTGAAACATGTCAAAAATTTTATGGAAGCAGCATAACTTTTGGTGCTTCCATACCGGAAAAAGATTTAATTAAAGCCAATGCTAAGCGATATTATGTTGGCAGTTTCTTTACCGATTTTTTCCCTGATATTACATCTTCAGTTTTTCCAGAATATGGATCCGTTGTATTTTCTGCATTAGCATTTGCTCTTTATACTCATCCAAAGCGAATTTATTTAGTTGGGTGCGATGTATGCCAAAATGGCTACTTTGATAACGATGATCAAAATGCATTTTCTTCTAATATTGATTCTCTTTTAAATGGATGGCACGTATTTAAAAAGTTCAAAGATCAGTTTTATCCTGATATAGAAATAGTTTCTATTAATCCAATAGGATTGAAAGGAGTTTTTGAAGATGTTTATCAATAGAGTTTTAATTTTTAATGCTATAAAAAGTATTTAATAATTATTTCTATTAGAAATCATTTAGTTATAAGATGTAAATAATTAACATAGAAATTAATTATATACTAGTATATATACTTTGAATGTTTTATTTTTTCTGCAATTATTTCAGCGCATTGTAAATGATTTCTAATTTTGGGATAGGTAAAAACTCAAATATAATTAATAGCTAGTATTAAATAATGTTCTGAAAATTGATTACATTATGTAATGTAAAAAAAAGGTAATAGTTCGATAATTTAATCAATACCGTTTTTTTTATAGTATAATCTTTCCAATTTACTTATATAAAATTTTAAATTATGTCCAAAAAATATAATTCCTTGACTGCACTTATAAAACTTTGGCCATTTGTAAAGCCATACAAAAAGGCTTTGTTTGTTGCAATTTTGGGTCTTTTATTAAATGCAATTACAGATTCAACTTTAATATCGTTGACCAAACCGTTGCTTGATAATGGTCTAATGGATAAAAACTATGGGCTTTTAATTACTATTGCTATTGCTATTATTGGGTTAATAGCATTAAGAGGCTTATCCAATTATGGATCAACCTATTGTTTATCTTGGTTGTCAGGTAAAGTTATCACTAAATTTAGACAAATGATTTTCAACCATTTAATGAAAAGTCCAGTTAGTTATCATGAAAAACAGTCTATTGGTGATTTAGTATCAATTATTACGTTTAACACTCAAATGTTATCGAAAGCTTCTTCTGATGCATTAATTATTCTTGTGCGCGAAATAACATACGCTGTTGGTTTATGTATAGTGATGTTTTATGGTAATTGGAAATTAGCATTAGTATTAATTATTCTTGTACCTTTAATTATTCTGGTTGCTCAATTTATTGCAAAAAGATTTAGAGAAACACTTACTTCGATGCAAAAAGGTATGGGGGAGATTACTGCCGCAGCTGATGAAATGCTAAAAGGGCATAAGGAAGTTTTAGTTTTTAATGCGAAAGAGTATGAACGATCTAATTTCAATGAAATTACTGACACTTTTCGACGTGGTTTACTTAAAATCGAATTTGTTTCCCGATTATCTACGCCGATTATACAGTTGATTGCAACATGTGGTTTAGGATTAATATTATATCTCGTTGCAAGCCAGAGTTTAGATATCACACCAGGTTCTTTTACTGTGGTTTTTTCTGCTATGGTTGCGGTGATGCGTCCACTACGGGAATTAACCAGTTTACATGTGGAATTACAAAAAGGTGCTGTGGCATGTGAATCATTATTTGAATTGCTTGACTCACCATTAGAAGAAGATAGTGGAACAATTGTTGCTAATCATATTCGAGGTGATATTGAGTTCAAAAATGTAACATATCAGTATCCAACGGCTCATTCACCAGCTCTTAATAATATTAATTTAAAAATTAATGCAGGACAAACGTTAGCTTTAGTTGGGCGCTCGGGAGCAGGTAAATCAACTATTGCAAGCTTAATTCCTAGATTTTATGACTTAGAACAAGGTGAAATATGTTTAGATTCTATAAATGTCAAAGACTATACTTTAAAGTCATTAAGAAATCAAATTGGTTATGTGTCTCAGCAAGTACATTTATTTAATGGAACTATTGCAGATAATATTGTTTACGGTGAAAAAGGTCAGCATAGTCTAGAAGAGATTATTAATGCGGCTAAACTTGCTAATGCAATGGAATTTATTGATAAATTAGAGCATGGTATTGATACTGAAATTGGTGATAATGGTATTTTATTATCTGGAGGTCAGCGGCAACGTATTGCTATTGCAAGAGTATTATTACGAAATAACCCAATTTTAATTTTGGATGAAGCAACCTCAGCTCTCGACAACGAGTCAGAAAAGCTGGTCCAAGAAGCCATTGAAAGATTACAAAAAGGTAGAACTTCGATTATCATTGCTCATCGTTTATCGACGATTGAAAAAGCTGATCGTATTTTAGTTATTGATAGCGGTAGAATTGTAGAAGATGGCAATCACCAATCACTTATCGAACAAAATGGTATTTATGCATTAATGCATAAAATGCAATTTAACTCTTAAAATAGTTGATTTAGTAAAAAAATATGACTCAAAATAACCATAAAGATATTAATGATATAGATCGAGATTCATCAACATGGCAAACTTTTTTGAAGTTATGGCCATATATTGCACAACATAAATTTATTTTATTTATATCAGTAATTTTGTTAATTATTAGTGCATTTGCTGATACTTCATTGATTGGCATATTGCGCCCATTGCTTGATCGTGGGTTTTCAATGAATGATCAAGAGTTTTTATATATGGCACCCTTTTTCATCTTTGGTTTAGTACTGATGCGAGGTATTGCAAATTATGGTTATTCTGTATTTTTAGCCTTAGTTTCAGGTAAAATTGTTATGCGGATTCGACAAAGGTTATTTGCTCACTTTGTTGATGCTCCTGTTAGCTTCTACGATCAATCTTCAACAGGAAGGTTATTATCTAGAATTACTTATGATACAGAACAAGTCGCTGCTTCATCGTCAGATGCCTTAATTACAATAATACGTGAATCAGCTTTTGTATGTGGGCTTTTCTACACAATGTTTTATAACAGCTGGCAGTTATCGTTGTCTTTAATTATTGTTACTCCTATTGTTGTTATCTTAATTACCTTTATTTCTGTAAAGTTTAGAAAATTAGCCAAAAATATGCAAAACTCCATGGGTAATGTTACCATGTCGGTCGAGCAAATGCTTAAAGGGCATCGAGAAATAATTGTATTTGGAGCCCAAGATGAAGAGTCAAAAAACTTTGAAAAAGTAAGTAATAAATTTCGTCGTGATGGTATGCGTTTAGTGTCTATATCAGCATTGTCTACACCAATTATACAATCAGTTATTTCCTTCGCAATAGCATTTGTCTTGCTTACTGCAAGTGATCCTGAACTAAATATAACACCAGGTGAATTTACTGTTGTTTTTTCATCATTAGTTGCATTAATGCAACCAATCAAAAGTTTAACGAGTGTTAATGCTAATTTTCAAAAAGGTATGGCTGCTTGTCAGACACTCTTTGCTATTTTAGAACAACCAGTAGAATCAGATAAAGGCACTGTAAATATCGAAAGAGTCAAGGGCGATATTAAGTTTAATCATGTATCTTTTGGTTATGAAACACGGCAAGATTTGGCTTTACAAGATATTAGTTTTTCAGTCCCAGCTGGAAAAACTGTAGCATTGGTTGGGCGATCAGGTTCAGGAAAAACGACAATAGCTAGTTTATTAGCGCGTTTTTATGATATTTCTGAAGGTGAAATATTCATTGACGGTTACAATATACAGGATTTAACGTTAAATTCTTTGCGTAATCAAATTGGATTAGTATCACAAAATGTTCATCTCTTTAATGATTCTATTGCTAACAATATTGCTTATGGTCGGATTGGTGAGTACACAATAGAGGAAATAGAAGAAGCTGCAAAAAAGGCTTATGCTTATGATTTCATTATAAAATGTGAAAATGGATTTGATACCAAGGTTGGTGAAGGTGGTTCGCTATTATCTGGTGGGCAAAGACAACGAATTGCTATTGCTAGAGCACTTTTACGGAATAGCCCAATTTTAATTTTAGATGAGGCTACTTCTGCGCTAGATACTGAATCAGAAAGAGCCATTCAAAAAGCCTTAGATGAATTGCAAAAAGGCCGAACAGCTATTGTTATAGCACATAGATTATCTACTATTGAAAAAGCTGATGAAATATTAGTTATTGATAATGGGCATATAATTGAACGAGGTAATCATAAAACATTACTTCAAAAAGAAGGTATTTATGCTAAATTATATTTATCAAATCAATTAGGATAATTTATTGTGGCATTGCAGATTTTACGGTTATATATTTAACAATAAATAAAATTCAAAAAAATTTGATTTGTATCGATATATTCATTGTTTATGGTGATTAATTTTAAAGCAGCAATGTAGTAAAGTTAGCTTAGAAATATAAGGTAATATGATGAGTTTAAAAAGGATTGTAGTCGATTTTATTTGTCTATTTATAAAAGATAACAAAAAAAAATATTTCTTTAAAAAGAAATATGGTAGTAAAACTCCTTATATATTATATAGAAAAAATGCAAAAATTTATGAAAATATCTATATTCCTATCTACAAGCCTAATGTAAGACTATGTTCCATTGAACCCGAAATTTACAATAAAAAAGGTGAAAAAATTCGGGTCATGTTTTTAAGAGATCGCTATCGCCCTGATGCTTCATCGCAAACAAGTAACCTTATCTATTGGGATAAATACAATTTCGAATTGCCTTTACATTTATATACCCATGGTCGTATGTTAGAAACAATGGGGTCACCACGTAATCGTTTTGGTGCTCTAGTTGAAACAAAAGGTATAAAACCAGATAGTTATGATATATTCAAAAACTATCAGGGGTTAGAAAAAGATTTTGATTTGATATTTACCTATGATGAAAAATTATTAAACGAAATACCAAATGCTCGATTTGTTCCTTTTTGTGCAGACATAAAACTTTTTACAAGAGATTTTATTATGTTACCTAACTTAGAGGGAATCTTTCAACAAAACTTATTTTATGAAAAGATAAAAAATATATCCATGATATCTTCCGGAAAAAGATTATGTGATTTACATCTTAAACGAATTGCGACTGCGATTAAATTAAAAAATAATCCCAATGTTGATACGTTTGGAACGTTTGACGGTGGTAACATTGTTGAACCTTATGATACTTTGAAAGATTATCGGTATTCTATTATCTTTGAAAATGAAATATCACCATATTGTTTTACCGAAAAATTGACAAATTGCTTTGCAACTCAGACAGTGCCTATCTACATTGGAGCGACTAAAATTTATGAATTTTTTGATGAAGATGGTATTATCCGAGTAGATGAAAGTGAAATTGATAATATTGAATATATAATTAATCAATGTAATGAGGCAGATTATTTATCTCGAAAAAAGGCGATTATGAAAAATTTCATTACCGTCCAAAAATTTGCAAATAATGAAGACTATATGTACAAAACTTATATAAAAGATAATTTTTGATATCGCATTTTAATAATTTGTTCCAAAACTATTGGATTTAACTCAAAACGATAGCTTTTAATTAGTTGGTACAACAGTGGAAATAATAAATGATTAATATTAATGAATTCCTACAAAATAAAAAAGAAATAATTTTAAATAATAAAACATCGCCCGAACAATGGCATGTGCTTCTTTGTTTTGATGATGATTATGCCTTACCTGCAGGAGTAAATATCCACTCAATTATTAAAAATAATGCAGATAAAGCATTACATTTCCATTTATTTATGCAGAATGTATCAGATGCGAATAAAAGTAAAATAGCCCAACTTGCTTCGGATTTAGTATCATTAACTGAATATGATATTAACGATAAACTCCAAATTCATACAAATAACACCAAATATTTTCCTGTTTCAGCTTGCCTACGCATAATTGCTCCATTAATTATATCTAAAGATATTAACAAATTACTTTATGTTGATAGCGATACATTATGTTTAGGATCATTAGAACAACTATTTAATACTAATTTAACTGATCAAGTTGTTGCTGCTGTCCCTGATGTTGAAAATACTCAAAAATCCCAATGCAAAAAATTTGAAATCGAATATGGTAATTATTTTAATTCCGGTGTAATTCTATATAACATCGAAAACTGGAATCAGTTAGATGTAACAAATAAAGCGCTAAATCTATTAAATGAAGGCGTAGCTTATAAATTCCCAGATCAAGATGTATTAAACCTTTTATTGAAAGATAAAGTATATTATCTTCCAAGAAAATATAATAATATTACAGTACTTACAGTTGAAGGAAATGAGGATTTGAAAATATCTGATAACGCCATTTTTATTCATTATGTATCAGGTAGCAAACCATGGTTTAGACTTTATTTGACCCCTGTATATCAGCAATATATTAATGGATCGCCTTGGAGGGACACTTCATTATTATTAGCCAATAACAAATCGCCTTCAACTACTCGCCGTTACGCTAAAATTTTATCGAATGAAGGTAAATATTGGAGAGCTTTTCTTTATTATACTCTATATTTAAAGCATAAAATTTGGAAAAAATGATTTAGCGAACTCAATAACATTTAGCTAAAATTGTATAAATCCAAGTAATCATTATTGGTGAAGAATAAAATCAGTTATATTATGAATGCAAAACAATGTATAACACATTAACGGTTTATAATTATTTTAATTAAGGTTTACATGAATATTAACCCTCTAATATCGGTAGTTATCCCTGCTTATAATACAAAAGATGTGATTGAAAAGACCCTTAAATCAGTGGAGGCGCAGACTTATCAAAATTACCAAATGATAATTATTGATGATGGATCAACCGATGGCACATCACAATTGCTAGATGAATATCAGCAAAATAATAATAAATGTATTGTTTATCATCAAACTAACAGTGGGGTATCAGCAGCAAGGAATAAAGGGATAGAATGTTCTACAGGTGAGTTTATTTGCTTTTTAGATAGTGATGACACTTATGCTCCTACCTTTTTTGAAACAATGTTATTACGACAACAGCAAACACATGGCAACATTGTTTATTGTGGATTTTATCGGATAAAAAAAAGTAGTATTGTTAAAGAGATATTTAATTTTAATGAGGGTAATATTGTCAAAAGTTTTCTTGAAAAATGCTTTCATATCTCAGGTATGCTGTTTAGACGTTCATTTTTAATCGACAATAACATCACATTCGATATCGATCTAAAAGTGTGTGAAGATATTTTCTTTACGATCAAAACAATAACTAAAAGTGATGTCTTTGTGGTAAAAGAGCACTTATTTAATTATTTTTATCGTGAAAAATCAGTAACAAATGCAACTGCAATAATTGATTTATATTTAGAAGATATTAACACATGGTCACGTATACAATTTTATTTAAATCAGAATTATCATTGTGAAGATCAACTTATTGTAAAGCAGTTGGTTCAATCAATTTTAGTCAAACTAAAAACAAAACTATTAATTGAATATTTAAAAAACTTCAACTACAAGCAAATTCGTAATTATCTTAATAAAGATTTAGGATTTATCAATGAGATAAAAATTGTTGATACACAATACTTACGTAAAACTGATCAAAAAAAAATAAAAATTATCAAATCTACTAACTTAATGGTTTGGATTTTTGGTAGCTTATATTATCGATATATTAGGCGTGGTTCAAAAAAGTAACTAAATGGATAAGTAGAAGTGTTTAATCTAATTAAACTGTAATAACAGGGCAGAAACAATATGAATAATCAAAAAATAAATATAGCCTTTTGTACAGATAGTAATTATCTTGAATATGTCGCAATTGCAATAAAATCAATTCAATTAAATAATTTACATAATTCTATACAATTCTATGTATTTTTATATGATGTTCCGAAAAGTGAACTTCAAATCTTTCAAAAACTTGATGCCCCTATTGAAATTCTGACAATTGACCAGCAAGAAATAGAAAAATATCAAAATGAGCATAAATTAAAACATATTAACCGTTCAATGTATATTCGGTTATTAGTCCCTCGACTACTATTAGGTAAAGTGGATAAATTTATCTATTTAGATGCTGATACGCTCTGTTTCAAAGACATATCTTCAATTAAACAGGTTGATATTGATACTGTAATATGTGCAGTAGTTTCAGACTCATTAAAACAGCAAAACGTAGCTAAAAATGTTAGTCGATTAAAATTAAATTCAGCGAATTATTTTAATTCTGGGTTCCTTTATATTAATACCAAAAATTGGTGTGAATTTGACGTTGAAAATAAAGTTAATGCCATTTTATTAAATCCTCAGTCAAAACTGATTTATCCAGATCAAGATGCATTAAATCTTGTTTTACAAAATCATGTTAAATTTATTGATTGTAGATGGAATTATCTTTTTACTTGGATGACTGAATCTGAAAAAGAACAATTTTTTTACCATGAAGATACTCTTCCTTATATTATCCATTTTACTGGAGCAAGAAAGCCTTGGTATCTTGAGCATATTGGGTTAGCTCAAAACTTATATGTTTTTTATAAACATTTCACGCCATGGCATAAGCAACCTTTAAAAAGTTATCTTCCGAGAATGAGAATTAATGATTATCGTATTTATGGAAAGTCCTTTTTAAAAAAAGGTAAATTATTTAAAGGGACAAAATTTTTAATAACTTATTTATTATTGAAATTAAAAAAGAAAGAAAAAAATAACAAACCAAGCTAGGATTTAAAGAGTATGAGTAATTTTGTGTGGCAAATAAAGTTTTTACGTAAAAAAATAAAATTATTTTTTCTAAATACAATAAACAAACTATTAATATGCTGTTTTCCTAAAAGAAAAGAGGAATTTGATCCTTCAAAAATAAAAACAATTTTAATTGCTCGTAATGACAAAATTGGCGATTTGGTAGTGACCACCCCGTTAATCAAAAATCTCGCGCAAGCAGGCTATGATGTATATGTATCATCGCAACAAGGAAGTCTGGCTATTATTGAGCATAACCCATATGTAAAAGGCACTTTTAGCTACAATGACTATTCAATAAAAGATTTATTTCATACCATAAAAAAAATTAGGAAAAAGCATTTTGACCTTGTTATTGACACTAGGCCTTTTTATTCTTTCGAGATGAGAAAAATTATATTTTGCGCTTTTACCAACTCAACTCATTTAATGGGATTTAATAAAAGCAATGTGAAAACTTATAATATATCTATCCCTTATTATGATAATAATGCTCATATAACAAATCAGCTAAATATGGTATATACCTATTTAAATGTGAGAACTCATGATTACAGTTATGACCTTCATACATCATCAGCAAACGAAAAATATATATTAGATTTTTTATCCCAAAATAATATAGACAAATTTGTTATCGTTAATCCTTTTGGTGGAGCAAGAAAGCGGGAATTATCTCAATGGCAAATGGAATGCCTTGTATCAAGTTTGAAAGAAACAAAGTTTGGTTATCAAATAGTATTTATTGGTGAACCTAATAAACTGAATAAAATTGATGCAAAATTAGGATTAAAATTTAAATCTAACTCAATTTTAGATATTGTTGCCTTAGTAAAAAAATCATCATATGTAGTAACCGTTGACACTTCTATTGTTCATATCGCAGCCGCCTTTAATTTGCCATGCTTAACGATCTATTCTGAATCTATCTTATATGAAGAAACTGATGATATTAATTTAAAAATGCGAAGAAAATGGAAAAACTATTTTAAGCAGTCTTGTAATTATCTTGTTGATAAGACTTATTTAAACCAACATAACTTAACAGTTGAATTACCTTATTGTTATGAACAATTATGGGCACCAAATAACCCAAATGCCAAACAAATTGTTTTTTATAAGTCTTTTTTAGGTAAAGTAGATAATAATGAATTTATCAATCGGATTTCGGATAGTATGCCATAATGAAATTTAACAAATTATTTTTATAGACTCAAATCAATATTAATCTGCCATTTGGTAATAAAACCTAATTTACCAAATGGATAATTTATTTAGTAAATATTTTTTTAGTTACTCTTATTTTTAGTATTATTTCATTAAATTAGGTTTGAATTCAAATATATCTTTTTTGAAAAGTTATTGTTATAGTATGACTAATTCATAGGTTATTAATTATCCCATTCCATTGTAATAAATACAGCTGTTTTACACTGTTTCTTATAGTATAACCTTGTATAATTTATTAAATAATTTTTAAAAGTTTATTTAAAGCTGTTTTTTTTAATTAGGTGTGATTTAAGTGATTGATGATTTTGCAGATAATGGTTTGCTAGCTAAAACTATTGAAGGCTTTGTGGCTCGAGAACCACAAAGGATCATGGCAAGTAAAATTACTGAGTCAATAAAAAAACAGCAATCGCTTGTTGTTGAAGCAGGAACTGGAACGGGTAAAACATTTGCTTATTTAGTACCTGCTTTGCGAAGTGATAAAAAAGTAATATTGTCAACTGGTTCTAAAAACCTACAAGAACAGTTATTTAGTAAAGACTTGCCAATTATCAAAAAGGCATTGAATTACACGGGCAAAGTATCGTTGCTTAAAGGACGCTCTAATTACCTTTGTTTAGAACGGTTGTATCACCAATATGCTGCTGCGGGTGATCTTAATAAAGAGCTAAGAGTGGATTTAGCACGTGTAAAGAACTGGTCAATTAAAACAAAAGATGGTGATATTAGCAAATGTGCTAACGTGACTGAAGAGAATGCAATTTGGACAATACTGACGAGCACTAATGAGTCTTGTCTTGGCAGTGATTGCGAGCATTATAACGATTGTTATGTTGTCAAAGCCCGTAAACGTGCATTAAATGCAGATATTGTTGTAGTTAATCATCATCTATTTTTGGCGGATATCGTTGTTAAAGATACTGGATTTGGCGAACTTATACCTAAAGCTGATGTCATGATTTTTGATGAAGCACATCAATTGCCAGATTTAGCTTGTCATTATTTTGGGCAACAATTGAATAGTAGGCAATTATTTGATTTATCTAAACAAATTATGCTTTGTTATCGGACGGAAGTAAAAGATATGTCTCAATTACAGCAGTGTGCAGATAAATTGCAAAAAAGTGTTCAAGATCTACGTATCATTGTTAGCCAGCAAGCCCCAAAAGGAAACTTGCGATATCTTTTGAGTCAAGAATCAATAAAAAATGAGTTGTCTTATCTATTTGATGCATTGAACTTTTGTCATGAGATTCTATTATTGGGTTTAGGGAGGTCCACCACATTAGATAACTGTTTTGAACGAGTGAATCAATATATTTTACTTTTAAAAAGATTAAGCGAAACAAAAGTAATGGGGTTTAGTTACTGGTATGAAAGTACACCTAACTATTTTATATTTGCTTTAACACCCTTATCCGTTTCGGATAAATTTGCTGAACTGTTAGTTGAACGAAAAGGAAGCTGGATATTTACTTCTGCAACATTATCGGTTGATAATCAATTAGGCTATTTTACTAAACGTTTAGGACTAATTAATGCCGATTCATTGATACTAGAAAGCCCTTTTGATTATCAACATCAAACGATATTATGTGTTCCTCGTTATATTCCTTCTCCTAATGAAAAAGGTAATGCTGAAAAACTTGTTGAAATTTTATTACCTGTAATCGAAGCAAATAACGGGCGTTGTTTTTTCTTATGTACTTCTTACGCCATGGTGAATGCTTTAGCTAAGCAATTTAGGGAACTAATACAATTACCAGTGCTAGTCCAAGGGGAAACCAGCAAAATTAAGTTACTTGAACAGTTTATTCAAAGCGGCAACGCATTATTAATTGCTACTAGTAGCTTTTGGGAAGGCATTGATGTTAGAGGCGATACTCTATCATGTGTTATTATAGATAAATTGCCTTTTATATCACCAGAAGATCCATTGATTAAAGCTCGGATGGAAGATTGCCAAATGCAAGGTGGTGACGCATTTGATGAAGTACAGTTACCCGAAGCGGTAATCACTTTAAAACAAGGTGTTGGGCGATTAATTCGCCACCATGATGATCGGGGGGCGATTATTATCTGTGATAATCGTCTAGTGATGCGACCTTATGGTGCAACTTTTATTAATAGCTTGCCACCTTCGCCAAGAACTCGAGATGTTAATAAGGTTATTAATTTCCTATTAACTAAAAGCTGATTTGAAAAGATTAATTATTTTGAGGAAAAAATGAGTACTATTTTAGCCATTGATACTTCAACAGAAGCCTGTTCAGTAGCTTTGTCCTACCAGAACGAAATCACATATGATTTTATTATCTCTGCTCGCGATCATACCAAACAAATATTGCCAATGGTTGATAAATTACTCAAACAATCTGATTGTTCACTTTCAAAAATTGATGCAATCGCTTTTGGACAAGGTCCTGGTAGTTTTACTGGTGTTCGAATCGGCATTGGGGTTGCACAAGGTTTGGCTTTAGGCATTGGTAAACCAATGATTGGTGTATCAACTCTTATGACTTTAGTGCAAGGTGTATACCGTACAGAACAGGCAACAGATATAATTGCAGCTATTGATGCGAGAATGAATGAAGTTTATTTAGGGCAGTATCGTTATATTAATAATCAATGGCAAACGATAATACCCGAATGCGTTATTGCTCCGGAACAAGTAATCGAAAAAGTGCAGAATATTAATGAAAATAGTTATAGTGCTGGTACCGGATGGCAAACTTACCCAAATATGCTTAACAATATAAAACGAAGTAATATTTTACTGCCTCATGCTCAAGATTTAATTGTGATTGCAGATCAAAAATGGAAAAGAAAAGACATAATTAACGTTGAAGAAGTTGAACCAACTTATTTGCGTAATGAAGTAACATGGAAAAAACTACCTGGACGTCAATAAAATAGAGTAAACATAAAAATTTAAGCCTCATTTTTGGGGCTTAAATTTTATATGAAAATTATTAATATTACTTATTCTTTATAAAGTCCTAAATGCTCTTTTGCATAAGCTTCGAAATCAGTACAACCGCCGATTGGTTTTTCATCAATAAAAATCTGTGGAACTGTTTCTACAGGTTTTCCAACGCTCTTAGATAAATCTTCTTTCGTGATACCTTCAGCATTAATATCTACATAACGATATGAAAAATCATCGCGTTCTTGTGAAAGCTTTTCGGCAAGCTCTTTTGCTCGCACACAGTAAGGACACCCTTGACGCCCGAAAATTACGGTATACATTTAACACCTCTGGTAAGTGAATTTAAGTTGCATTTACTATACTTAACTTTTAGAAAATTAAAAGTATCTAATTATAGTTAATCAAAAAGATTATATCCATTAATTTGACTGTTTGAAAGTGAGTTAGCTTTAAAAATAGTATCTAGCGAGTTTTTCCATTATTTTCAATTTTATGTTCTATTTATCAATACATAAGCAGTGAGCCATCTTTTGTTATCTTTGTGACCAAATAATAGATTATAATCTAACTTTGATAACTAATTGGGTGTAAATATGTTAAAAAAAATTTTATTTGTTTTAGTATTATTTCCCTTCATGGTTTTTGCATCTTATAAGGAATGCATGGTTAAACCAAGTTACAATATAACAATTAATGACCAAAATGTGCATATTTTTAATAAAAAAAGTGATATGTTAATATTACCTGATGGTGAGGTAATTTTTAATGGTAAATCGATAACCTTAGGGTCACAATTACAAAATGTAACAACTCAATTTCAGCAAGAGTTACGGCAACATCTACCACAATTGGAACAACAGACTTTAAATTTGTTAAGAGAAGTATATGAAATATTTGAAAAGGCGATTCAAACAAGATTAAATAATGATAGCCAACTAAGTAGCGAATTAAAAACATTATATAAGCGTCTTGTAAACTTATTACAGCAATCAATAGTTACTATCAACAATGAAACCTATTTTAATTATAAGAATTATAATAATTTAAAAAAAGATGGTGAAGCTATTGGTCAAGAAATTTTTTTAAATGTTGTGGGAAACAGTATTTTACAACTAAATATATTTAAAAATTACAATGCAATTAAACAAATATCTAAAAAAGAATGGAAATTGCAAAAACCGAAATTAAAAGTATTTGATGAGTATGTTTGTTCTGTTATTACCCATATAGATGAGCAATATCAAAAAATATTAATTTATCTTAATCAATTGAATGACAAGTGAATAGACATTAATAAAAACTTTTGCGAGAATATTATTTTTATTTGGATAAAGAATTAAAGCCCATGACTGCACATATAATTGATGGTAAAGCATTAGCACAACAAGTGCGAAATGACATTGCGACTAAGGTAAAAATTCGGATTGAAAAAGGGTTATCTGTCCCTGGGCTTGCAGTAATACAAGTGGGTTCAGATCCTGCATCGAAAATTTATGTTAAAAATAAGCGAAAAGCTTGCGAAGATGTTGGTTTTATTTCATTTGATTATGACTTTCCTTATTCGACGACGGATGAACTGTTAGCACTAATTGATGAATTAAATTGTCGCATTGATGTGCATGGGATTTTAGTACAACTTCCATTACCCGATAACATCGATAAAACTAAAGTGCTTGAACGCATAGAGCCGAGTAAAGACGTAGATGGTTTTCATCCATATAATATTGGGCATTTATTACAACGTGACCCAATTTTACGCCCATGTACTCCTTATGGTATAGTTAAACTATTAAAATCTACAGGTATAAACCTATCTGGATTAAATGCTACTGTTGTTGGTGCATCAAGTATTGTTGGTCGCCCAATGGCCTTAGAATTGTTGCTATTAGGTTGTACAACAACCATTACTCATAGTCGAACAATAGATCTTGCAAAACATGTAAATAATGCTGATATTGTGATTGCTGGTGTAGGTATACCTAATTATGTAAAAGGTGAATGGATAAAACCAGGTGCAATTGTAATTGATGTTGGTATTAATCGTTTACCTGATGGTAAACTAGTTGGGGATGTTGAGTTTGATACAGCCATGAAACGTGCTGGTTGGATCACACCTGTTCCTGGTGGTGTAGGTCCGATGACAGTAGCAATGTTAATGAGCAATACGCTTGAAGCATGCGAAAAATTTAATAAATAAATTATTTTATGTTAGACACATTTTTAATGTATTGAAATAAATCATTTAAAAATGGAAAATAAGGAACATGTTATGATCATACTTCATACTAATTTAGGTGACATTAAAGTTAAAACTTTTAATGATAAAGCACCAGAAACAGTTAAGAATTTTATTGAATATTGCCAAGAAGGTTTTTATAATAATACTATTTTTCATAGGGTTATTGATGGTTTTATGATTCAAGGCGGTGGCTTTGAACCCGGTATGAAACAGAAAAAAACAAAGGCGCCAATTAAAAATGAGGCGGATAATGGCATAAAAAATAATCGTGGGACATTGGCGATGGCTCGCACCCCAGATCCTCATTCGGCAACTGCACAGTTTTTCATTAACGTGGTTGATAATGATTATTTGAATTTTCGCTCGCCAGATATGAGTGGTTATGGCTATTGTGTTTTCGCTGAAGTTGTAGACGGGCTTGACGTTGTAGATAAAATTAAATCCGTAAAAACCGGACGCGATGGTATGCATTCTGACGTTCCAGTTGAAGATGTCATCATTACGAGTGTTACGGTTGAATAATCCTGCCCGTTATTTTATTGCTGATATTCATCTAGCAGACAATGAGCCTGCCTCCGGTCATTTTGGCGTGTTGGGAGGCTTTCTATCTTTTTTAGATACCTTACCTGAGAAATGTGAATTATATATTTTAGGTGATCTGTTTGATTATTGGGTTGGTGATGATGTGAGAACCAATTTGAATAAGAAGATTGCTCAAGCATTAAATGCACTATCCCAAAAGCAGATTACTAAATATTTTGTACATGGTAATCGTGATTTTTTATTAGGGAATAAATACGCTCAATTATGTGATATGACGATTTTGTCTGATATTAGCAGCTTACCAAATCAGGACAAAAATATCATTTTATTACATGGAGATTTATTGTGTATAGATGATCTGCAATATCAAAAATTTCGTAATGTTATGCACAATAAATGGCTTCAAAAGCTATTTTTATTTTTACCATTTTTCATTCGACTGAAAATTGCAGATAAATTGCGAAAGAAAAGTAGCCAGCATAATCAAATAAAACCTCAAATTATTATGGATGTGAATCAGCAAGCTGTAGTTGAAATGATGATTAAACATAATGCAAATATTATGGTACACGGTCATACTCACAAACCAGCAAACCATCATTTTTTCATTGAAGGTAAATCTGTATCTAGAATTGTACTGGGTGCATGGCATGATGGTATTTCGTACATTAAACAGGAACAAAATAGTAACCAATTAAAACTCTATAGCCATTCTTTCAAATAGTTGGTCTTTAAAATATGTTCTGTTTTACCATAATTTATTAATTTACCTTGTTCTAAAATGGCGACATGATTAGCTATTTTTTTTACTTCATTAATATTATGCGTGACATAAATAATGGGAATATCAAAATTATAATTTAATTTTTGAATATAGGTTAATAACTCTTTTTTTCTAGGCATATCAAGTGCAGAAAGTGGTTCATCCATTAGTAATAATGTTGGATCCGTTAATAATGCTCGGCCTATAGACACACGCTGTTTCTCACCACCTGATAACATTGCTGGATAACGGTTTAACAATGAACGAATATTAAGTACATCAACGATCTCGTCAAACCTATTATAGGTTAATTCATTCATCCCATAAGTGAGATTTTTGATGATTTTATAATGAGGAAATAGTAAAGCATCTTGAAAAACAGTACCAATATGCCTGTTTTCTGGTACGACAAATAGATTATTATTAGTATCAACAAGTAGTTTATCATTAAGGATAATATAACCGTGATCCGGCTTAGTTAATCCATTAATCATGCTTATTAATGTTGACTTACCTGAACCGGAAACACCTAATATTGCAGTAATACCTTGGCAGGGAATGTCATGATGAAATTGAAATAAAAAAGAAGGAATCTGCTTATTAATATGTATCTTTAACATAGTTTATTGCCCAGATAATTTATTTTTATGCCTACGGTTCAATGCTTCTGATAAAACTAGTGCAATTAATGACAATAGAATAGAAATAGTACATAATCGTAACGCTGCTGATTCACCATTTGGGGTCTGTAATAATGTATACATTGCTAATGGTAATGTGCGCGTTTCACCTTGAATATTGGATACAAAGGTAATAGTTGCGCCAAACTCACCTAAACAACGTGCAAAGCTTAAAATCACCCCCATTAAAATCCCCGGAAAAGCTAAGGGTAAAGTGATAGTCATGAAGACACGAAATTTATGTGCACCGAGTGTTCGAGCTACATTTTCTAAACGCGTATCTATTGATTCAATAGCCAAACGAATTGAGCGCACCATAAGTGGAAAAGCAACCACTCCTGAAGCTAACGCAGCACCTTGCCAATTGAAACTAAAGCTAATGTTTAAATATTCATTTAACCACTGACCAATAACACCACGTCGCCCCATAGTTAATAGCAATAAATAACCTAAAACAACAGGCGGTAACACTAACGGAAGGTGTACAAAACTGTCAAACAAGGACTTACCAAAAAATTTGCATCGAGCTAAAACCCAAGCAGTTAAAATTCCTATCGGCAAACTAAAAAATATTGCCGCACTAGCTATTTTTAAGCTTAGTAATAATGTTTGCCATTCAATTTCGGTCAATATCATATGCGTAATTTACTGTTTAGTTATAAACCCGTATTTTTCAAAGATAACTTTGGCTTGTGGTGATTGTAAATATTGATAAAAATTTATCGCATTAGTATTTAGTAAGGTTATTGGATATTCAATTGACTTAAAAGTATTGGTAGGAAAGATACCGATAATTTTTACTTTATCACTTACTTTAGCGTCAGTATTATATACAATCCCGAGGGCAGCTTCATTACGCTCCACTAACATAAGAGCATCACGAACATTGGTGGCAGGAGCAAATTGTGATGATAATTTATCAAAAACGCCTAAATTAATGAGTGATTCTTTGGCATAAAGTCCTGCTGGAACATGTTCAGGATCACCAAGAGCTATTCTTTCTTCTTTAGGTAAGATTTTATCCCAATCTGTTTTAGCATTAATTTCAATAGAATTTAATTTAGATTGTATTGGTGCGATTAAAACGAGAGTATTTTTTAATAAATCTTCTTTATTAGTCGTTAAATGATGATCAATAAGATAGGTCATCCATTTTTGATCCGCTGACATAAATATGTCTGCTAACGCACCTTGTTCAATCTGTTTAGCTAATATTGAGGAAGATGCAAAAGAAAACACAATATCGGCATTATTATGTTCATCTTTATAAATTGTTGCAATATCTTGCATAGCGTTGGTTAGGGACGCAGCTGCAAAAACTGTTATTTTTTCAGTAGCATTCGATGAGAAAATCAGCACCATTGTAGCAGCAGTAAAAATCATTCCAAATATTTTTTGCATTTTATTCCTTACATAATTGAGATGCCGATCTTATTTTTTATAAGTATGCTGCCATAACTTATATTTATCACCTTTATTAATTAGTGTTATGTAAAATGAAATATAATGATATTACCAAACTTAATTTATAAAGTACAACTAAAGTTCAGCTTTAATACAATATTCTATAAATATTAAGTTTATTTAATTTTTCGTATTATCAAAATTTTTATATAAGTAAATATGACCAATATTTGAGATGATTTTTCGTAAGTTTTGATGTCATATTTAAAAAGATTACAATGAGCTTTAGTGTGAGCAATAATTAAGCAAAAATGCTTTTTATGGTGTTAACATTATGTTTTTTCAAGAAATACAATTAATATTAAATTAAAAACGATGGTCAAGAGAGTGATTGATTGTTAATTATCATCGGGTATAAAGTTATATATCACCAAGTTAACTCAATATATCGAAATTCTATGATTAATGGAATAGAGGTAAATTATGCTATCCATTAATTTACAGCATATAATTATCGTGACTATCGTTTAGGTAAAGGAGGGATCATGTTAGAAATAGAAAAAGCATGCTTTAAGATAAATGACTTTAAAGTCTTTGATATTCAATCCCTGACTATTAAGCAAGGTAGTAATACGGCTTTTATTGGACGTAATGGAAGTGGAAAATCCATATTAGTTAAAGCATTGGTTGGCGAGCAGCAACTCTTATTTGGTAAAGTGCTTAACGAATTTAAATCGATAACGCATATTTCGTTTGAGCAGCTACAAAAGCTGATTGATGATGAATGGAAACGAAATAATACCGACATGTTGAGTGAAGGTGAAAACGATACCGGATTAACAACAGCACAGATTATCCAAGAAAATAATTCGGACAATGTGCTTTGTCAAATGTTGGCTAAACAATTTGGAATAACTAACCTTTTATCTAGACGTTTTAAATATCTTTCGACAGGTGAGGCTCGTAAAACGCTTATTTGTAAGGCATTAATGCAACAACCAGAGTTACTGATATTAGATGAACCCTTTGATGGTTTAGATGTTGCATATCGAGAAAATTTGACCAATATACTTTCTGCCTTATCTGAGCAAGGTATTACTATTGTTTTAGTTTTAAATCGGTTTAATGAAATTCCCGCATTTATTAATAATATTGGTATATTAGCTGATTGCCAGCTGTTGAAATTTGGTTTAAAAGACACAATATTAGAGGATACAATGGTTAAGCAGCTAGTCTATTTAGAAAACATATCTAACTTACCATTGCCTGATGCTGATGGCCCATCAATCCAACTAGCAGATGAATTAGATCGTATTAGTTTAAATAATGGTTATGTTAGATATGACAATAAAATCGTTATTAATGGATTAACTTGGCATGTTAAAGCACATCAAAATTGGCAAATTATCGGACCTAATGGTTCTGGCAAATCAACATTGTTAAGTTTAATCACAGGGGATCATCCTCAAGGTTATAATAATGACCTTACTTTATTTGGCCGCAAGCGAGGTTCTGGTGAGACAATATGGGAAATAAAACGACATATTGGTTACGTTAGTAGCAGTTTACATCTTGAGTACCGTATGAATATTAGCGTTAAAGCAGTATTAATATCGGGCTATTTTGATTCGATAGGTTTATACCAAGCTACAAGTGATAAACAAGTTAAATTGGCTGATGAATGGCTACAATTATTAGGTTTGCAATTGCAATCTGATAAACCATTTCATTCGCTTTCATGGGGGCAACAGCGATTAGTTTTAATAGCCAGAGCCTTGGTTAAACATCCCTCGCTGCTTATTTTAGATGAACCGTTACAAGGGCTCGATCATTTAAATAGAGAATTGGTTAAGAGATGGATAGATCGTTTAATTAAAGAGGGAAATACACAATTACTTTTTGTGTCTCATCATGTTGAAGATGCTCCAAAATGTATCACACATCGACTAACTTTTGTGCCTAATGTTGATTTTAGCTATCAATATAAGTTAGAGCAGATAAAATAATTTGTTAGTTTTCTACTATCAAATAATAGAATAAAAATAGAAAAAAACGATGTTTTTAGTATGTTATAAACCTCCTTTTTTTTCTCAAAAGTTGAAAAAAGTTTAAAAAGACTATACTTATAGAGTTATCCCCCAAGCCTGTGGATAACTCTGTTAGTAGTTTATTGAAAACAGTGATAAATTCAATTACTATCAGGATTTGTTTTAATTTGTTTAGATTGTAAGCTTTGATAATTATATTTAATTTTATCAATATGTTATTATAAATCAAGCTTTCATTTTTCTGTCATGTTTAATTGTTTTTATATTGTTTGAACAAAAAATATAATATTTTAAAAGGTCAAGTCCTTTTGGGGATAATTTTTTATTAATAGGTAAAATATTAGGTTGCGATAGAATGAAAAAATTCAAATTATGTTCTGATTTTAAACCTGCTGGCGATCAACCAGAAGCAATAAAGAAAATTAACCAAAATCTTGATGATGGGATTGCCCATCAAACATTATTAGGTGTAACAGGATCTGGAAAAACATTTACCATGGCAAATGTTATAGCCAAACATAACCGTCCAACAATTATTTTAGCTCCAAATAAAACCCTAGCAGCTCAATTATATGGTGAAATGAAGGCTTTTTTCCCCGAAAATGCAGTTGAATATTTTGTCTCTTATTATGACTACTATCAACCCGAATCTTATGTGCCTTCGACTGATACTTTTATTGAAAAAGATGCTTCAATAAATGAACATATTGAACAAATGCGTCTGTCTGCGACTAAATCTCTTCTAGAACGTCGTGATGTGGTGATTGTGGCATCTGTATCGGCAATTTATGGTTTAGGTGCACCTGAAACTTATATGTCAATGATTTTGCATTTAACGAAAGGGACAATCACCGATCAACGTTCAATTTTAACTAGATTGGCGGAATTACAATACACACGTAATGAAATTGGTTTCAGTCGTGGTACTTTTCGGGTACGTGGGGATGTAATCGATATATTCCCAGCAGATTCTGACGAGCTGGCTGTGCGTGTTGAACTATTTGATGATGAAGTCGAGCGTATTGTTATGTTCGACCCACTGACAGGTAATAGCGTTAATGAAGTATCACGAATTACTATTTATCCTAAAACACATTATGTTACACCAAGAAATATTATGGATGATGCTATTGCACAGATTAAACAAGAACTAAAGCAACGACAAAAAGTGCTATTAGACAATAACCGCCTTTTAGAAGAACAACGTTTAACTCAACGTACATTATTTGATATCGAAATGATGACAGAATTAGGTTATTGTTCAGGGATCGAAAACTATTCAAGATTTTTAGCACAACGTAACCCAGGCGATCCTCCAGCGACTTTATTTGATTATTTACCTGCTGATGGATTATTATTTATTGACGAATCCCACGTTGCTATTCCTCAATTAGGAGCTATGTACAACGGTGACCGTTCACGTAAACTTAATTTAGTTGAATATGGATTTCGATTACCCTCTGCTCTAGATAATCGACCATTAAAGTTTGCTGAATTTGAAAATATAATGCCGCAAACCATTTATGTTTCGGCAACACCTGCTAAATACGAAATTGAAAAATCAGGTGGTGAAATCATTGAGCAAGTGGTTAGACCGACCGGGTTGTTAGATCCTGTTATTGAAGTGAGGCCAGTTAATACCCAAGTTGATGATCTGCTTTCTGAAATTAAAATTCGTATTAATAATGATGAGCGAGTTTTAGTCACTACATTAACTAAACGTATGGCTGAAAACTTAACAGATTATTTATCTGAGCATAATGTTAATGTTAGATATCTGCATTCGGATATTAACACCGTTGAGCGTATGGAAATTATTCGTGATTTGCGTTTAGGTAAAGTAGATGTGTTGGTTGGGATTAACTTATTGAGAGAAGGATTAGATATTCCTGAAGTCTCTCTTATTGCCATTTTAGATGCAGACCGAGAAGGCTTTTTACGTTCAGAAAGTTCGTTAATTCAAACAGTTGGGCGCGCAGCCAGAAATGTAAATGGTAAAGCGATTTTATATGCGGATAGAATTACTCAAGCAATGCAAAAAACCATTGATGAAACTGCACGCCGTCGCAAAAAACAAGAGGATTTTAATACAGAACATAATATTACACCAAAATCGGTACGTAAAGAAATCAAAGATATTTTAGATGCAGGTTTAAGTACCAAAAAATCCATAACAAAAGTTGAAGCATTTGAACCGGGTAAACCGTATCACTATGTTTCGGTTAAAGAGGTTCAGGCTAAAGTCAAAGAGCTTGAAGTAATGATGTACGAAGCGGCACAAAATCTAGAATTTGAAAAGGCAGGCGTATTGCGTGATGAAATAAAAAAATTACGTGCTGATTTTATTACTGCATCTTAATAAATTAAAAGAAGCATCATAGAGATAATTCGAATTGAACCCGAAAATTGTTTGTAGGAAGTAGTGGTTCATAATGAAATTATTTACTATACCAGTATCCCTATCAATCTGGAAAATGATGCTTATGAGCAAATAAAAAGTGCGTTAGCAGAAATAAATCAAATTTTAGTGTTAACTAATGGTGATAAAAGATTATATTTTAGGCATAAATTCATTTGTGGTAAATAAAAGCGATTTTGTAGCAATAAAACAAGTATGCGATGAAAGGGGAGTTAGGGAGTGTGAACTTGTTGATGACTGAGAATTTTAGGTAAATGCATGGCGATTACTTAGTTGAAGCCAAAATTATTGTGGCTGTCAATGAATGAGCATAAAGCAATTATGCTCAAAAATAAATTTATTAAGTTTAATTAAAGTGAAAACTTAAAGTTACATTGCTTTTGCTTTATTAAGCCAAATTAAAACAATTTCTAATTTATAAAATAACCAAGCAACTTGTTAATTTTTTAAATTTATATTGAGTTAAAATTATTATTGTTATCCCCATGGGCAAAATATTAGTGTATACTTTGAGCACTTAATGGTTCAAATATTTAGATGGTTTTTTATGCACACTCAACCTAAAGTTGCCATTGTAATGGGTTCTAAAAGTGATTGGAATACTATTCAACATGCTGCAAACGTGCTAGATGAATTAACTATTACTTACCATGTTGAAATCGTTTCTGCTCATCGTACTCCCGATAAGCTATTTCAATTTGCCGAAAATGCAAAACTAAAAGGATTTAATGTGATTATTGCAGGTGCTGGTGGTGCTGCGCATTTACCTGGTATGTTAGCTGCTAAAACCTTAGTGCCTGTATTAGGGGTACCAATTCAAAGTGAAGCACTAAATGGTGTAGATAGCTTATATTCAATTGTACAGATGCCCAAAGGTATTCCTGTTGGTACGTTAGCGATAGGTAAATCCGGAGCGGTTAACGCAGCATTACTTGCTGCACAAATACTTTCCTTGCATGATAAAGGTATTTATCAACGCTTATCAACATGGCGATTAAGTCAAACTGATGATGTTTTAAATCATCCCGATCCTAGAGTAGATGCATAATTATGAAACTTCAAACTGTTTGCGTGTTAGGTAATGGTCAATTAGGCCGAATGCTTAAGGAAGCCGGTGAACCTTTAGGAATAAAGGTTTTTCCTGTTGGATTAGATGTAGATCCTATCTCTATTCCCTACCAACAGTCTGTTATTACTGCAGAAATTGAAAGTTGGCCTGATACACCGTTCACGCAAATTTTAGCTAATCATCCCCATTTTATTAATCGAAATATATTTCCGCTAATAGCAGATCGTTTAACACAAAAACAACTGCTTAATGAATTAAGTTTACCTACTGCTAAATGGTTCGCTTTAGAACAACCTCAGGATTGGCCAAAATTGTTTACCGAACTTGGTGACCAAATCATTGTTAAATGCCGAACTGGTGGTTATGACGGGAGAGGGCAGTGGCGAATTAATATAGATAGTGACATATCGGTTCCGGATGATATTTATCACTATGCGATTGCTGAACAAGTGATTCCTTACGAAAAAGAGATGTCATTAGTTGGAGCACGTAACGCTAAAGGGGAAATGGCATTTTACCCTCTTACTAATAATTTACATCAAGAAGGTATTTTAAAAATATGTGTCGCTAAACCGAACGAATCACCTATATTACAAACCAAAGCAGAGCAGATGCTATCAGCCATTATGCATAAATTAAATTATGTGGGAGTTATGGCAATGGAATGTTTTGTTATCGGTAATGATTTACTAATCAATGAATTGGCTCCTAGAGTGCATAATAGTGGGCATTGGACACAAAATGGTGCATCGATAAGTCAATTTGAACTTCATCTTCGTGCAATATTGGGATTGCCACTCCCTATGCCTGATGTTTTTTCTACTTCTGTCATGATTAATTTAATTGGAATTAAATTAAATCCTAGCTGGTTATCCGTTGATTTAGTTCACCTGCATTGGTATCAAAAGGAAATTAGAACAGGTCGTAAAGTTGGGCATTTAAATTTAACTCATTATCAATCCGTTAAACTAAAACAATCTTTAACTCTTTTAACGTCATTTTTACCTACTGATTATCAATCATCGATTGAATGGGCAATACAAAAATTATAGTATTATAAATACAAAGGATTGAAATATGATAGATTTTAATAAAAAAATCAGCTATCAACGTTATACAAGTAAAGTATGTGAAGATTTAACCGATGCCTATTCAATTGTACGCCAGTTTGAAAGCGATCGTGGGAGAATCATTAATTCAGCCGCTATTCGACGTTTACAACAAAAAACGCAGGTTTTTCCGTTAGAGAGAAATTCAGTTGTCAGAACTCGCCTTACTCATTCTATGGAAGTACAGCAAGTCGGCCGCTATATTGTAAAAGAAATAATGTATCGACTTGGTAAATGGCGGAAGCTTAAAACATATGGGTTAGATAGTGCAATAATGTCAATAGAAAGTTTAGTTGAAATGGCTTGTTTAATGCATGATATAGGTAACCCCCCATTCGGGCATTTCGGTGAAAAAGCAATTAATCAGTGGTTTATTGAACGGTTGGGGATCGATACTCCATCTAAATACCCATTACTTGAGTTACAGGAATCGGATACTACCGAGCTTAAAAAATTAAAAACTAAAATTCGTCGAGATTTATCAAATTTTGAAGGTAATGCTCAAGCAATACGTTTGATACATAGTATTTTACGATTAAATCTTACTTATTCGCAAGTCGCTTCAATTCTTAAATACTCTAAGCCTGCTTATTGGGCAAAAAATGATGTGCCAGCTAAATTTTCTTATCTAATGAAAAAACCAGGATATTATTTATCTGAAGAACAATTCATTCAAAAATTATCTGAACAACTTGAAATTAAGCCATTCCATCGTTATCCGCTTACTTATATTATGGAAGCAGCTGACGATATTTCTTATTGTATTGCTGATCTTGAAGATGCTGTTGAGAAGAAACTGTTTACAGTGCAACAACTTTACCATTATTTAGAAAAAGCTTGGGGAACAATTAAAGATAATGATTTGTTTAGTAGAGTTGTAAAACGCCCATATGATAATTTAAAAAAAAATGGATTTAATGCTATTGCTATTGGGCAATTTTTTATGTACGTACGCGTTAATGCAATAGGAAAGCTTGTCCCTCATGCCGCTGAGCGCTTTATTGAAAATATTGAAGATATTTATCATGGTTCGTTTAACCATGCATTACTTGAAGATAATGGTGCAGAATATCAATTATTAAAAATATTTAAAAGGGTTGGGGTTGAACATGTTTTTAATCATGAATCGGTTGAAAACATTGAATTACAAGGTTACCGTATTATTAGTGGATTATTAGATATTTATAGTCCTTTATTAAATATGTCGACGGCTGAGTTTTTGAAGCTAGCCGAAGATAATGTTCATCAAGGTTATCCAATCGAAACCAGACTTTATCATAAACTGTCGGCTAAACATTGTGATGCTTACCAACAAGCGATTAAAAATATTGAAAAAATTGAACCAAGTTTTGCTTGTTGGGAGTTTTATTATCGATGCCGACTGATACAGGATTATATCAGTGGTATGACAGATCATTTTGCTTATGACGAATATCGTAAACTTATGGTAACTTTCTGATTTATTTTTTTCTTAAAAGTCAAATGGCAACCAAAAAGTATCATCACAATATTCGTGCATAATAGGCAGTGTTTTCTAGCTATTTGTTTAATAATTTTTTTAATAAGTAATTATTATTTAAATAAATACTGCCTATTTTGATTTATTGTTTTGTAATTATAATTCCATATGTTAACTCAATATTTAAAATGATTATCATCAATTTCTTCAAATAATTTCTCTTTTAATAACTTTATGGCACGATGTTTGCATTAACTTACCCACCTATCATATTAATGAGAGAAATAATAAATGAAATTACTGACTGTGATAATTAAACCATTTAAGCTAGAAGAAGTAAGAGAATCGCTTTCAAAAATAGGTATAACGGGATTAACTGTTACCGAGGTTAAAGGTTTTGGTCGACAAAAAGGTCATTCAGAGCTTTATCGAGGGGCTGAATATAATGTCAATTTTCTACCTAAAGTAAAAATTGACTTAGCTATTAGTGATGAACAACTTGATGAAGCTATTAATATCATTACTACAACCGCTTATACTGGCAAAATTGGCGATGGTAAAATTTTTGTTGCTTCACTTGATCATGTTGTTCGTATTCGTACCGGTGAAACCGATGATTCAGCTTTATAACTGTTGTTAAGGATATAATTATGTTAATAAAATTACTTAGCTTAATAACCCTTGTTTTACTAACAGTTCCTGCTTTTGCTGAAGAAGTGACAATATCTGATAAAGCGGATAATGGCTTTATGATGATTTCTACTGTACTAGTCTTATTCATGTCATTCCCTGGAATTGCATTATTTTATGGAGGGCTGTTGCGTTCAAAAAATGTGTTATCGATATTATCACAAGTTTTAGTGACATTTTCCTTGATTGCAGTGTTATGGATTATTTATGGTTATTCGCTTACCTTTGGTGAAGGAAACTGGTTTTTTGGTAACTTTCAGCATATCTTATTGATGGGTATTGGTATTTCAGATCTGTCAGGTTCAATTTATGAATTTATTTGGATTGCATTTCAAGGATCATTTGCATGTATTACTTGTTGTTTAATTTTAGGAGCATGTGCCGAGCGAATTCGATTTTCTGCCGTAATCATTTTTATGGTGTTATGGTTCACTTTTTCTTATATTCCAATAGCTCATATGATTTGGGGTGGTGGTATTCTTTGTGATGAGGGAGCGTTAGATTTTGCTGGTGGTACTGTAGTGCATATTAATGCGGCAATTGCTGGGCTAGTAGGAGCTTATCTATTGAAAAATAGAATTGGCTTTAACCGCGAACCATTAAGACCATTCAATTTACCATATGTGTATCTTGGTGCTGCTATTCTTTATATTGGTTGGTTTGGTTTCAATGCAGGCTCATCAACACATGCGGATGAAATTGCAGGATTAGCGTTTATTAATACGATAGCTGCTACAGCTGCTGCAGTTCTAGCTTGGTTATTAGCTGAATGGATGTTACGAGGCAAGCCATCATGTCTTGGAGCAGTATCTGGTGTGATAGCCGGGTTAGTTGGAATAACACCTGCTGCTGGTTTTGTTGGAGTAGGGGGGGCACTATTAATAGGTATTATTTCTGGTTTTTCAGGGGTTTGGGGGGTATCTTCATTAAAAAGAGCTTTGAAAGTTGATGATACCTGTGATGTATTTGGTGTACATGGGGTCTGTGGTATTGTCGGTTGCCTATTAACAGGTGTTTTTACTTCAGATATTTTTGGGGGAATAGGATACGCTGAAGGTGTCACAATAATAAGCCAAGTTGGTATTCAATTAATAAGTGTGATTACGTGTGTTGTTTGGACCACTGTTGTATCATTCTTTGCTTATAAAATCGCTGATTTATGTGTTGGATTGAGAGTTTCTGAAGAATATGAAAGTGAAGGTTTAGATATCAACTGTCATGGTGAAAGAGCATTTAATAGTTAGTTGGGATTTAATAGCCAGTTGGGAATAAAGTTAATATTTCCTATTTTTAATAAACCTATTAATTTCAAAAAATTATCTACAGAGAGCCATCCCTGTAGATAATTATTTATTATTAAGGGACCATTGCTTAATCATCCCAAAGCATTATCGCATTATCTTCAGTTAAGATTAAAGGTGGCGCAAAAAGGTGCTCCTTTATTTTTGTTGGCATAACATTAACATCATTTAAATCAAGCTTGACATCAGGATAAATCTTAGCCATTTCTTTTAAACGTGTACCAAGTAATTTCTTTACTTTATTTGATTCTTTAGCCAAAGCTATATCATCTTTTAACATTCCAATTTGTTTTTCATGATGTTCCGATTCAAATACTTCACCAAATATGAAAGAAAATTCCTTATTATTACGAAAAGTATTTTTTTCGTTATACTCTTTTTCTTTATATTCAGTATGATGCAATTTAAGCTCCTTAATACGTAATGCAATAATATCATCAATACGATCAGGATAATCTAATTTTGTTTCTAAATAGCTTAAGGTTTTTTGTTTAGCTACTGATTCACTCCTTTGTACTAAGGTAAATAATGGTTTTTTATGTGTCTTCATTCTATAATTTCCTTTTTATTTCAGGACAATAATATAACGATGTATCGGACAATTAAAAAAAACGATTGTTGCTTGTTTTCTAACAACGCTTTAAGTTATCAGTATAAAAATGAATAAAATTCTTCAATTTTATTATTATTTTTTAAAATTTAATTAAATAATATCTTGTTTGTCGATTACCAAAATACTATTTAAATTATATTTAAAAACACTTAATACTTTAGATACTAAATATTTCCAAAATTAAGGTATTTGCACATTTCCTCTTTGGGAACCATTCCCCCTCCTGTTGCCCATACTAGGTGTGTTGCATTTTTTAACGCTTTTAATGAAATTTGAAAACGATCTAAATAAGACTGGTTTTCTTCTACTAGGAACGGTCCTAACATTCCAGCAAGAGCAGAAGGTTCTAATTGAATATGCTCTTGTTTATTCAACAAGCTGAGTAAATCATACATATGTTGATCGGAAATGGTATAGTAACCATCAAGTAACCTTTCCATAGCGCGACCAACAAAGCCTGAGGGTCTGCCTACTGCTAAGCCGTCAGCAGCGGTGATATTATCAATACCAATATCTTGTACCGAAATATTATCGTGTAAGCCCGTGTAAACGCCTAAAAACATGCAAGGTGAATGGGTTGGTTCGGCGAAGATACAGTGTACATTATCGCCAAAAGCGAGTTTTAATCCAAATGCAACGCCTCCTGGACCACCACCAACACCACAAGGTAGATAAACAAATAATGGATGCTCATTATCTACTTTGACATTTAATTTTTTAAATTGTTCCCTAACACGTTGACCTGCGACAGAATAGCCTAAAAAAAGTGTTTTAGAATTTTCGTCATCGATAAAAAAACAATTTGGATCAGATTGTGCAGCTTTACGGCCTTGCTCAACAGCAAAACCATAATCTTGCTGATACTCAATAACCGTTACATTATGAGAGCGCAAATTCTGTTTTTTCCATTCACATGCATTGGCAGACATATGAACGGTCACTTTAAAGCCTAATTTGGCACTTATAATTCCGATAGATAGGCCTAAGTTTCCAGTCGAACCCACAGCAATACTGTATTGACTAAAAAAATATCTAAATTTATCTGAAAATAATTGGCTATAGTCATCGTTTTTTGCTAATAAGCCATGCTCAAAAGCTAGTTTTTCAGCATGAGTGAGTACTTCATAAATTCCACCTCGTGCCTTGATCGAACCAGAAATGGGCAAATGGCTGTCTTTTTTAAGTAATAAATTACCCATAAGTTTTGTTTGATGACGTTTTTCAAGTGCAATTTTCATTTTTGGAATCATCACAATTTCAGACTCAATGATCCCTTTCATTTCGGCAGTTTCTGGAAATGCTTTACTTAAGTATGGAGCAAATCGTTGTAATCTTTGGCTTGCATCTTCAACATCATCTTTTGTAAGCGTAACATAGGGTAATGCCTCTTTTAATGTGGTCACCTTTGGGTTAAACCAAATAGTTTCCTCCAATTTCATCAATTGATCTATTAAAGGATATTGCTGTTTTAAGTTTTTAATGTCTAAAGCTTTCATAATTTCCTTCTTAAAATTATTTTATATAACGTAAGATAATAAAAAAGTACTTGCTAAGGAGATCAATGAGGCAATGAAAGTAGCTGAAGTGTAATATTTAAATATTTCATTCAATGATGCACCACAATATTGCTTAACTAACCAAAATAGTGAATCGGTAACAATAGTACAACCTATAGCGCCAGAGCCTATAGCCAATGTTATAATTTCAGGACTAATATCAGGATAAAGTGGAAGCATAGGTGAAACAATCGCAGTCGCTCCCATCATAGCTACAGTGGCTGAGCCAACAGCTGCATGTAAGATAATTGCGACCAACCAAGCTAATAAAATAGGATGTATATCTAAGTGGGATAAAATATTAGCTAGACCATCACTTAATCCACTTTCTTTTAGAATTGCATTAAATGCACCTCCAGCACCAATGATTAATAAGATGTTAGCGATAGATGAAAAACAATCTTCTGTCTTGGTTAATAGTACTGACATTCCCATATTGCGGCGATGCCCTAAAGTATAATAGGCAAAAAAAGCACCGATAAACATGGCAGTTATAGGATTGCCAATAAATTCTAAAATACCGTATATAGAACTCGATTTATCAATATTAAGTTCAGCAGTTGTTTTTATTAGCATTAAAATAATCGGTAGCAAAACCGTTAAAAGAGTTGTGCCTAACGATGGGAGTTCCTCTTCAGCCTTTACACGCATGCGAGCAAATTCTGTAGGTACAGGTTTAAAAGGTATTTTGTTTTTAATGATTTTTAAAAAAATAGGCCCACCAATTAGTGAAGCAGTAAGACCGATCGCTAAACCCAAAATAATAACTGTACCCATATCAGCACCTAATGCATTAGTTACGTACAGTGCAGCAGGATGTGGCGGCACTATACAATGAACAGCCATTAGAGCCGTACAAAGTGGGATTGCCAATGTTAATAAAGATGTTTTTGTTTTTTTTGCAATAGAAAAAGCTAAAGGAATCAGTAAAACAACTCCGACTTCGACAAAAAGAGTGATTCCGCACACTAAACCAACTAATACCATAATAACTTCAGGCGATAACCAACGAAATTTTTGTAAGGCTATTCCTATTCTTTCTGCTGCACCTGAAATTTCCATCATTTTGCCAAGAATTGTCCCTAGCCCAATGACAGCTGCTAAGAAACCTAATGTATTACCAATGCCATCTTCGATAGCAGAAATTATTTTTAAAGGAGGCATATTCATTAACGCTCCAACATAAAAGCTAGCAAGTAACAGGGCTAAAAAAGGGTGTAACTTACATTTCACGATTGAAATAACAATTAATATAATACTTGAGACTAATACACAAATAATCCAAAATTGGAAATTCATTTTTATCTACTCCTCTGTTATGTTTTATAATTATCAATATTATTAAATGTTTTTAGTTATTATTTGACAAATGATAAATAAACAACTTAACATGAATTAAATTTGTACAAAAAAATGATTTAAATCAAATAATGCGTTATTTCAAATAGTTGTATTCGTTTTTAATGTTTAGAAATGTAAATTGCCGTTAGTAGTACTGTTGAAGTCGTAAAATGAAACGCAGGAGGAATTACTGATGTATGATGAAGAAAGTTATTTGGCTAAAAATCGTGTAATTAATCGTTATCAATTAGCTAAACTATATACTTTTGAGTCTGCTGCTCGCCATTTGTCTTTTGCATTAACTGCTGAAGAACTTTGTATTAGTCCAAGTGCAGTTAGTCATCAGATTATTAAGTTAGAAGAAGAACTTGGTTTCAAATTATTTAAACGGTTTCATCGAAGGATAGAGCTTACTTTTGATGGCAAAAATTTATTTGATGTTGTAAAAAAATTGCTTAAACAATTAAATCAGGAAATCCTAGAAATAACCAATCAAGAAATCTCTGGTACACTAACAATTTATGCGCGGCCTTCCTTAACTCAGAGTTGGTTAGTGCCTAAATTATCGCAGTTCAATCGACAATATCCTTATATAACACTCAATATTTTGTCAGGCAATGAAATTATAAATTTTAATCGATATCGCATTGATTTAGCTATTTACTATGACGATCATAAGCATGATGAACTAATTTACGATTACCTAATGAATGAAACAATTACTCCTGTTTGTAGCCCATATTATGCTGAAAAACATAATTTATATCGCAATCCTAATAATTTAAAAAACTGTACTTTATTGCATGATAGCCAGGCTTGGGGATATGATTCAAGTTTTGATGAGTGGATAACTTGGGCAAATAATTTTTCATTATCTTTTGATTTTAATAATATTGCTAAAATGACATTTGATAGAAGTGATTTAGCTAGTGAAGCTGCGATATATAATGTTGGAGTAGCTATGGGACGAAAACAATTAATTGATAAATATCTTGAAAATGGCGATCTTATAACTCCTTTTCCTGAAATGGAGAAAGAATGTAAGCAGCACTATTATGTATTAAGGCCACAAGCAAAATATAATCCAAAAGCAGATATTTTTGTTAAATGGCTAAAAAAATATGTCTAATTTATCGTATAACTAAATAAGTATATTTTTTCCTGGAAATGGATAGAGAGCTTTTGTTGTATGACTATTAGGTTAAGATATTTTTTTAATAGTGCGGCAATAGCCGCACCAGAAATCGCTAAAGTTAATCATGTGGATTTTTTTAAATGCTTTAGGTTTGATAGGGTAATTGCTAACATGATTATTATAACACCTACCCATTCATTAAATAGCACTGGCTCTTTTAAATAAAAATAAGAACATGTTACTGCTATAGGCAATTCTGCTGTGGATAATATGGCGCTTAACGAAATCCCGATTTTCGGCATCCCTACTGAAAATAAAAATGGAGGTAAAACGGTACCAAGCAATGAGAGTAAAAATCCGAGTTGATAGAGTTGGTCATCAATAGGCAATTTAAAGAAAAATAATGGTGGAAAAATTAAAAAGGTTATGATACATGCACCGGTTATCATTAAGGCACTTTTTTCTAGTTTTGGTAAATCGTTTCCGATATTGCTACTCGTTATAATAAATAACGAGTACATTAGTGCAGCTAAAAAACCGAAGAAACAGCCTGTTAAGTTTAAATGAATATCTTGATTAAAAATTCCTGTAGATAAGCAACTACCTATGATAATCATAGAGATAGTGAAAAGTTGAATTATTGTTGGTTTATTTTTAAAAACAACGAAATCGATAATGACGCTGAGCCATAAATATTGCATCAATAAAACAATTGCAATCGACGCAGGTACTAACTGCACGCATTGATAATAGCATATTCCTACCAATCCAGGAAATATCCCAACACTACAAACTTTCCATTTTTTAGTGAGCGGTTTTTTTGTCGATTGATCTATTTTTGTTTTACTAATTTTTTTAACAAATAAGTGAATGCTCCATAAAATAATCATACCTAAAAAACATTGGATGCCTGTGACCTCACCAAGGGAATAGCCTGCCTTATAAGCAGTTTTTACAATCGAAGATAGTACGCCAAAACTGCAAGCACCTAAAAATACTAAAAAGCTACCTAAAAATTTTTCTTTCATATTTAAATCTCAAAATTTAAAAAATTACTTTATTGATAATAATCAATATACAAGATAGTAAGAAATCACAGGTATAATTCTGTGAGTATTTTTGTGGAAAATTATAAATTAATCAGAACAAAATGAAAGGAATTATCTTATAATGCATTATATTGTATATAATAAATTATTCCATTATAAAATATAATTTATTACGGATATAGTTAAATGATTAATAAGAATTAATAATTAATACTAGTGTGTAATTTAAAGAATTAACCATGTGGGTTGATAATTCCTGTCTTCTCTTTGTGTGTATATTAACCTATAGAGCATTTATAATTGAAATTAAATAAGCACTAAAACATTGATCATAGACATAAATAGGTCTTGTGTATTTGTTTGAATAGTTGCTCTTTTTTTTTACAAAAATCAATCCAAAGATATTATGGAAATCTATCTCTCTAAATCTAAACGAGAAAGCTAAGATTATTTTTGATTTTTATTAAAATTAATATGAATTAGCGTTAAATTGTAAACGTCTAATATAAGAAGTGTCGTACAAATGACATAAAGTAGTTCTAGCTTAATTAGCTTTTTATCCACATCACCACAATAACAATTGTTGTGCCAAATACTCTATCCTTTGATAAAACTGTTATAGTATTGAATTTGTGTTTATCCAAACAGTGATAGTGTATAGAATTTGATAAAGCGATAATTTGTATGAATGCTAAAGATTGCGTCATATTCCTCAAAATACAAAATAAAATAACAATAAGTAATCAATTAATTAATTAATTAATACGATCAGTTCCTGTATAAATAACGCCTTTATCTCCTCTAAAAAATCCAATTAACGTTATATTTGTTTGTTTAGCCATATCAACAGCCATTGATGTTGCCGCCGAAACAGCCAGTATAATTTCGATACCACAACTGGCTGTCTTCTGCACCATTTCATAGCTAGCTCTACTAGAAACAAGCACAACTCCATGTTGATATTCCAAATTCTTTTGTAATTTAATGGCTCTAAACCCCAATAACTTATCTAATGCAACGTGCCTACCTACATCTTCAAATCCTGCAAGGAAGTTACCTTTTAAATCAAGCCATACTGCGGCGTGTGTGCAGCCAGTTTTATTTCCTACTAGCTGTACTTTCCTAAGATGAGATAAACTATGATTAAAATCAGAAAGAACAATGTGGTCATTTATTGGAATACTGGGCAAAATTTGGCAAACCTGATCAATTTGTTCCGAACCACATATTCCGCAGCCTGTTCTTCCCGTAAGATTTCTACGTTTTTGTTTAAGTTCGCTAAATCGCCTTGATGATAGTTCAATATGGACCTCAATCCCTTTTGAAGTATCCATAATATCAATACTATAAATTTCATTCACGTTTTGGATAATTTTTTCCGTTAGTGAAAAACCTATAGCAAAATAGTTGAGATCTTTCGGTGTCGCCATCATAACTACATGTGATATGCCGTTATAAATTAATGCTACTGGTTTTTCGATAGCGATAATATCTTCCTGCGAATTGAAAAAATCCCTATCTTTAAATTTTTTGACTGAAATCTTTTTAATACCAATGGTCATGGTTTTCTCTTATGATTTATTTTGTTGATTTAATAGGTTAGTTCAGAGCTACGAATGTTAATAAACTATGATTAGTATTCGTTATTTATATTTTGTAAGGTTCTGACGATAGTTTGTTCGTGTTGACCAATATGTCGATTATTATGTTAAAATAATCAGTAATAATCAATTATATTATTATCAATATATATTATGTCATTACATGAAATTACCAATGCAATTATACAATTTATTGAAAATCATCAGGTATGGGCTTTGCCAATTATTTTTTTGTTAGCATTTGGTGAGTCGCTTGCCATTATTTCATTATTACTTCCTGCTACCGCCATTTTACTTGGTTCAGGCGCTTTGATTGGTTCTGGAGCTATTTCATTTGTACCTGTTTTAATAGCAGCTTCGTTGGGTGCTGCTATTGGTGATTTTGTTTCTTATTGGTTAGGAAAATACTATCATCAACAGGTTATTTCTTCTTGGCCTTTGAATAAACACCCAAAATTGATTTATCGTGCAGAGCAGTTTTTTATGCGTTACGGAATATTTGGCGTATTTATTGGCCGTTTTTTTGGACCTTTGCGTGCAATTGTTCCTTTGGTTGCTGGCACAATGCATATGCCAGCAATCAAGTTTAATGTAGCTAATGTTGTTTCAGCTCCTATTTGGGCATTTGTATTATTAGCTCCAGGCGCATTTGGGGTTCCTTTCTTAGAAACTCTTTTCGGTTAAATTGTTCCTACATTATAACTACGACGCCCACTTTTACGCCCAAGCGCTTCTAAATTAGTTTGTAAAGGTGGGAATGGTAAAGTTAAATTGTTCTTGCGATATGCTTCAAGTATTAACTTATGAATTGCACTACGTAAAAGCATTCTATGATCCATTTCAGCGGCAAAGACGCGTAATTCAAATAACTGGATGCCTTCTTGAATATCGACTAAAAACACTTGAGGTTCCGGATCACTAAGCACATATTCACATTCATTAGAAGCTTGTTGTAATAATTTAATAACCAGATCACTATCTGCATCAATTGTTGCTGGAATGGTTAGTACAATACGTGTAATAGAATCAGATAAAGACCAATTAACTAATTGCTCAGTAATAAAGGCTTTATTCGGCATTACAATTTCTTTACGATCCCAATCAACAATAGTGATTGCTCGTGTATTGATTTTCGCAATACTTCCCGTAAGCTCACGAATCGTCACAGTATCGCCAATACGGACAGGTTTTTCAAATAAAATAATCAATCCAGAAATAAAATTTGCAAAAATTTCTTGCAAACCAAATCCTAGACCAACACCTAATGCAGCAATTAACCATTGAATTTTTGACCAATCTATACCTATAAATGAAAATGCAATCATTGATCCGATCATTAAAATAATATATTTGGATATTGTAGAAATTGCATAGCCAGTACCTGGTGCTAAATCTAAGTGTTGTAAAATGCCTAGCTCTAATAAAGCAGGTAAATTTTTAACTAACTGAATAGTAATAGTCATTACTAAAATCGCAATGCACACCGCACCAAGAGTAATATACTGTTCTATTTCGGCACCGTTGACGATAGTACTGGTTCCCCAAAGTTTAATATTATTCATAAAAGCAAAGGCTGAATGTAATTCTGACCAGAGTAAAATCATACTAATTAATGCAATTAACATAATTATGGATCGCACTAAATGTAGAGATTGGGCACTAATAGCATCTAAATCTATGACTGGTTCATCGAGATTTTCATTGGTTGAATTATCGTCTTCTTGAATTTTTGCTCGTTGCATACGTTCCAGACGGCGTTGCTTTGTTCGTTCAAATTCAATACGACGTTTTTGGATCCACATCCAGCGACGAACCATAAAATAGATAACTAATAAGCCGAACCAAATGATCACAGATGCTTCAAGACGTCCTAATAATACTTGAGCTGTGGATAAATAGCCTAAGCATGCAGCAATAATGGCCAACCACGGTGCACTTAGTAAAATAAACCATAAAATATGGCTTAAAAGATTATCCCCGGTTCCTTTTTTGTCAATAAATAAAGGTACTCCAGCACGGTGAATAGAATTGGTCATAAATACTAATGCAAAGCAAAGCAGAATAAAAGCAGAACGCCCAATTGTTGCGGCAAATTGCCGATTACTAAACTGATCAAAACTCATTACGATCATAACAAGTGGGATCACTAGCCATACTGAAAGTTGATAGTATTTCATTGCAGCACGAACATTTTTTGCCAACCAACCAAAATGAGTGATAAATAAGCCATTTGGGGCCGCAAAATGCGAAGTTATAATAAAAACCCATAAAATCGGTGCGGCTGCATTAACCCCATAGCCTAATGCGACAGCAACTGGGTAATCCCAATTAATTTGTAAAGTATAACCAAAAACTGCCCATAATATAGGTATAGGCAATGCCATTATTAATGAGAAAATAACGACTTTTAAGGTTAATGAATAGCTATCTTGTGTTACTTTACCTACTCGTATTGCTGATTTATTTAAAAATGTGTTGTACTTGATACGCATTTTTAAATGGGCAAAAACGAAAAACATCGATAATATAAGTAGAAACAATGGTTTTGGTGAACTAAGTGCTTCTAAGCTTGCATTATATAGTTGTGATAATGTGTCGATTGAAAAGATAACATAAACCACATCTTTAGCTAGATTTAGAGGAAAGTTTAATGAAATAGGATTGACATTGGCAACCCAGAAGAAGTAGCGATGAGTGGCGTCATTAATTTCGTCAATTACATTAGTTAATTGTTTATTCGCTATTTTTAATTTTGCAAGTTCAAGAATTGTTGTATCTGTTCCTGAAATTAACGTTTTAAGCAGCTCTGTTTGTTCACGTAGTAAACGTCGGTATTGAGCTGCTTCTTTTGTATTATTAAAAGGAGACTTATTTAAGGAAGGATAGTTGTCTAATGCCGCTAAATTATTTGTGTAGTTAAGCTGTTGTGCTTTTTCTTCAGCAATTTCGGCATCAAGCTCATGCGATTTTGGTTTTTCTGGTAGATGTAAAAGTTGTTGGCGTAATGTTTCGCCAAGAGCAGTTGAAAAACTCAACCATTCTCCTTGTTCATCTAGTGTTGCCAGTGTATTTTGAGCGTGTGAAATTTGCGTGGTAATATTATTTTGTTCATTAATAATGCTAGTCAAATGTGATTTTTGAGAGTCCATGTATTGCCGAAGCTCATCATTTTTATTACTTAACTGGCTAATAAGTAGAGATAATTCCTGTTCATTATTAATGGTTATTGACTCTGCAAAAATTACTGAAGAACAAATCATCAGTACAAAACTTAAAATACCACGCATCCACATAAGGTTAAATCCTTTCGGCTAATATCTGTCCAACTCGAGTAATATCACCGATTTTAATATTTTTAGAAAATTCAATTGAGTTTGAAGCAAATAATGTTATCACCGTTGAGCCCAATTTAAAACTACCCATATCTTGCCCTTTGACGAGTTTTACTTCATCCTTATAATTCCAACATTTCATAATACCTTCTCGAGGCGGTGTAATTATGCCTTCCCATTGTACTTCAATGCTACCAACTATTGTTGCACCCACTAAAATTTGCGCCATAGGGCCAAGCTCAGTTTCAAACAAACAAATTACACGTTCGTTACGAGCAAAAATATTGGGAATATTTTCTGTTGTTGCTTTATTAACCGAAAAAAGTGAACCAGGAATATAAATCATTTCACGTAAAATTCCATCGCATGGCATATGAAAACGATGATAATCTTTAGGTGATAAATAGGTTGTTACATAGGTCCCATTTTTGAAAAATTTAATCATTTCAGGATGACAAGCAAGTAGTGATTCTAATGAGTAGAAATGCCCTTTTGCCTGTAATAACTGATTATCTTGAATTAAGCCAAATTGGCTAATCACCCCGTCTGCAGGCATAACTATTGTATTATTTGCTGTATTAACTGGTCTTGCTTCTTCTTTTAATTCTCGGGAGAAAAAATCATTAAAAGTCTTGTAATCTGTTGCATTAGTAAGTTTTGCTTCGCTTAAATCTACTTTATACAGTTTACAAAAACCTATGATCATCCATGTTGTAACCTTTCCTAGCTGTTTTTTAGCTAACCAACCGAATATGACAGTTAATAGCTGTTTAGGGAGAAGATACTGAATAATTGTTTTTAGCTGATTTAACATAGATTGCTCTCTAATTATGATAAAAATTGCATCATTATAGCAATATTTACAATGATTGCATTAAAGTTAATCTTAACATGATGAGTAAGTTATTGGTGTTGAGTGAGGAACATGAACAATAATTATAGAAGATGAATAATCTGTTAATAGAACATTTTTTAATATTATGACAAGGAAAAAATATTATATTGAATAATTTATTATTGAAATAGATAAAATCTAATTTGTTAAAAATGCTTATTAAATTGTATTTTTTGAACTATAACATTCAGAAATTATTGATGAAAATTTGATCTGCGGTGGGGTTTTAATTTTACTTGCTAAATCAACTCTTAGCTGGGTTTCACGAACATTCTAGATGAGCTTAAACTGAAATCTTTGTTTTTTTATGCTGGCATATTTAAGTGTATAAAATTAGTTTTTATTATTTTAATTAAAGCATCCATAAAAATTACAACTGTTTACAATTTTTAAAGTTTGTTATTAAATGCAAACCAATAAAACTATAAAAAGTATAACAGTAAGGAGAACAATAAAACTAACAATTATTAATACTTAATAAATTGCCTGAACAGCAAATAAAGGAGTTATGTAAAGTAGGCAAATTAAATGATTTAGAATGAAAGGAAATAAACAAAAATTAACTGTTAATGGGTTATAAAGCACCGATACAGAAAAAATGTTTAATAAATTAGAGTCCTAAATCTACAAAAGCGGGATAAAAATAATTAAGGATATTATGTTTTACCTAATAATTTTTTAAGTTATAAGAGATTTATAAATAAAATGGAAAAAAAATATAAAGTTATATCTAGTTTAACATCGCAGCGATGTAGCATTACTTCTGAAATATCACATCATAAAAAATTAAAAGTTAAAAAAATATTAGCTATAGCCGCGTTAATGGGAACTTCCTGTTTTTCTTATGCTGACTGTTCATCCGATAATAATATTAGGGGAGTTTTTGCAAATAATGGATCTAATTGTACGTTTTCTAATGATGTATATAAAGGTAGTAATATTGCTCGTATAGAAGGTGAAGGCACCGTAGCAACATTTAAAGCTAATAAAGTTGAGATGTATAATACTGCAGTAAATGGTACGCATTCTTTGGCAATAGGTGGTGGTAATGGTGGTAATAACATTCCTGGCGGTTCAGCTATATTTGAAGGCAGCTTACAAATTGAGGCAGGAGTCAAAACTTCTCGTGGTATTTATATGGGGGATGGCGGCAATTTACTTATTAAAGGGGATTTATCAATAAGTAAAAATTCTGCTAATGGTGCAACTATTGACATCGTAGAAAACACCAATAACGCTATTATTAATGGGACAACCAAACTAACCACAAAAGGAGCAGATGCTATACGTAATGGTGGGAACCTTACATTTAATGGTGATCTTATCATAGAAAATGATCAAACCTCTGGTATTGGAATCCATAATGGTAGATCAAGTGATGGTATTTTGACATTAAATAAAAATACGCAGATTATAACAAAAGGGATGGCTATTAAATTAGATCGAGGGACATTAACAAATAATGGTGTTTTAACTATTGATTCTTTAACTAACGATTCTATGATTGTGTCTGCAGTTTCTCAAGGGGATAGCACAATATTTAACAATAATGGCACAATAAAATCAGATTCAGCTAATGTTGAAAGTATGTTTAGTCATCAATCAGCAGGTACATTAATTGTTAATAATGGTAAATCTGGTGATCTTTCTTTCGAAAAAGGTTTGCTATTTAGCAATACATCAAATGGTACTATCCAAGTTAATAACAAAGGAAAACTTTTAGGGAAAATGGATGCAAATAGTGGTATTATCGATCTTGATAATACTGGTGTATGGCATAGTAATGGTCAATCCAACTTAAATAATGTCATTAATGCTGGTACTATTGAATTCTTGCATAATTCACCAAATGAATTTTATACAATTAATGTTAAAGGCGATTATGTAGGTAAAAGTGGTGTTGTGAAAATGCATACAGTATGGAATGCACCAGGTAATGAAAATGGAGATAATTCTTTATCAGATACACTAAAAATTGCTGGCTCAGCAACAGGAAACACCAAAATTATTCCAGTATCAGAAAATGGTAAAGAAAATATAATAGATGGTGATGTTAAATATATCGGAAAAGTGATTAATACTATTCCTGTTGTCTATGTAGCGAATAGTAGTAATGACACAGCATTTGAAGGTACAGCCAAAACTACTGGTGCTATTGAAGTTCAGTTAGCAAAGCGTATAACAACTACTGGAGATGAATATTTCTGGGTTATGGCTGTTGAAGATCCAAGTGCAAATGGGGGGATAAGCTCAGGTATGACTCCTCAATTTGATTATAATTGGCTTCATATTGGCTCTAATCCATACTTAAATTCTAAATCTGGAACACTTATTTATGCAGAATCCGTTTCTGGCTATACTTTAATGCCTCGTATTAATTTAGAGCAAGGATATTCAAGTATTGCGACTTTAAGGGAACGCCGTGGAAGTTTTTCTTGTTATGATTGTAGCTCAGATGATGATAGCCATACATGGGGACGTTTCTTTGGTAAACACCATAAACAAGATGGAAAAGAACGGTTGAATCTCGACACAAATATTTATGGTTTACAAATTGGGCATGATTTTTTAGCAAATAAAACCAGTAATAATGACCTTTTTTTACTTGGTGCTTATCTATCATATAGTAAAGCAAATACAGATTTCTCAGATAAATATCATGCTAAAAATGGCATTATCATTCGAGATAAAAAAACAGGTGATGGTAAATCTGAAAGCTTTGGCTTAGGTATAACTGGCACTTTTTATACAAATAGTGGTAGCTATATTGATTTAGTTGGTCAGCTCTCTTATTTGAACAACAAATATCATGCACGAAATGGTAATAATTCTGATAGTCAACGTGGTTGGGGAACCGCAATTTCTGCGGAAGTTGGACAATCTTTTGATTTGTACGGTGCTAATTGGTCAATTGAACCTCAAGCACAGTTGATTTACCAATATCTCAAATTAAATAGAGTTAATGATGGTGTTCGCCATATAGATCAAAATGGTCAAGATGGTTTGCGTGGCCGCCTTGGTGTAATGTTGTCCTATAATGATACTAGTGTAGTGGCTCAACATAAATCTTTTTATGTAATTGGGAATCTATGGCATGACTTTATGAGTTCTGGCGAGACTAATATTGGTCATGACAAAATAAGCGAAAAATTTAATAAAACTTGGGGGGAATTTGGTATTGGAACGCAATTATCTATAGCTCAAAACACAAGTTTATATGGTGATATCCGCTATGAACATAGCTTTAGTAGTGCTAAGCGTCAAAGTTTCTCAGGTAACTTTGGTGTGATGATAAATTGGTAATTATTTAAATTGGCATATTTACCACAAGATTTGCACTCATTTATAAATAAAATGTGTACAAATCTTGTGGTTTTATTTTGAATGAACGATAAATCAGTCAAAAAGTCATTAAGTTAATCTTGAAATTTTTCATATAAAATCCGAATATGCTTAACCAATAAGTACATAAACTTATAGTAAATAACTGTAAGATTGTTTTTATTAGAGTACATTATTTAAAATAGTATAAAAATACTTAATTATTAATAATAAACATGGCATTAATATAGTTATAAACATTGTATGCAACAAAACAAACTTAGCATGTTAATGTTGTTTTGTGTGACAATGCCTTTGATCCTAAAGTTAGGTGCATTACTGATATAACCAATAAGTTTTTTCAAATTTGTACATTAAAGATTTTATTTTGTCTTACGATAAATTAGAAAATATAAGCTAAGTTAGCGAATTATCCAAAAACTTGAAAAATGATCCAGTAAATTAATGCCAATAATTGGTTTATTGTGCCTATTGTCTTTTAATGGTATGACATTATCATCGCTGTCTACTGATAAAATAGCAAGTATAACCACGCTGATAATAAATAGATTTATAAATATTACAGTAACTATGATAATCGGTATGCAAGCTCATTCTCTATTCTAATTGATTTTGGATAATTAACACAAAAGTAATAATATTATAGTACTTTGTTTCATATAAGATTAGATAAACTAATATGCAGAATTAAACTGACTATTCTTAATAATTACTAAATCTCTGAGATTAAAATTTCAGGATAATCATAACTAATTTTTAAATAATAGTAGTTAAATTTATTTGGCTATGCCAATAAATTTAGAAAATATTAGAGCATATAAATTAGTTAAAACACTAATAGATTCTTTAATTAGGATATTTTAAGATCATTTCAAATCAACAGCCATCTACACCAACAAATTAAGACTAATTAATTTAAATAACATTAAAAAATAGATAACACTACTTTTGAGGAGTTCTTTACATTGATTGATAGTTGATAGTTGATAGTTGATAGTTGATAGTTGATAGTTGATCTTAGATATAGCTTAATATTCATTTAAAAAAGATTAAAATTTATATCGATTAAATAATTATTTAATATTGCTAACAGTATATTATTAGTAAAATTTTAGTGAGCTAGAGTATTGTATAGCTTTTTATAAATTTAATGATAGATAAAAAATATTCAATTTACATTTTTTATTTTATTCATTAGTAAGTAATATTTTATCAATATGCTCTATAATTTTAGTAAACTTTCTAAGTTGTACTCATGTTTCTATTTTGAATAGGACGCAGGGAATAATATTTATTAGATTAAAGAACTTGCTAATCAGCAAGTTCTTTATTAAGAATATTAATTTATTTCAATTGGTTATAAAGTAATTGAAGGTCGTATTTTCTGCCAAATAGATACTAGTTAATAGTATATGGCAGAATTTATTCATTTTAATTACCAGTTTATTTTCAGACCAATGTTACCTCGGAAGCTTTGGCGTTTACTGCCACTAAAATTATGTTCGTAGCGAATATCACTATAAAGCTCACTTTGATTAGTAACAGGTATATTTAAACCTAAACCAATTTCCCCCCAAGTTTTGTTAAATTTCTCGCTTATTTTGTCACGACCAATTTTTACTTCATCTGGGTTGAGGAAATCGTGCCAAATATTACCAATTGCATACACTGATGTATTTTGACCTTCTTTATCTAGTTCATTATAAGAGAGCATTAAACTAACACGACCACGTAAAGTATCTTGATTATTCTGATCAACGTGACGAACCCTGTCGGTAAATTTATTAAGTTTTACCATTTGGTAAATAAGTTGTGCTTGTGGTTCAATAGACCAATTGGTGTCATTCAATGGAATTGAATGACCTGTTTCAGCCGAAAGCGCTACTCCCCAACCATCTTGAGTAGAAGGGTTTTTTCCTGTTCGAGCATTATATTTGTTACGTAGGTAAGATAATTGCCCCACTAGGTCAATATAAGTGCCAGTGCCAGAGTAATAAGTATTTGTTATACCTAAGCTAAAACTATCAGACTCACCTTTACCAGTTTTTTTGTTGCCGATAACGATACCATTTCTAGCATGGTATCTATCTGAAAAATCAGTGTTGGCTCTTGTATAAGATATGTAGCCACCTAGCAAGCTAAGGCCATTATTACCAGTCGGTGTAACTAAGAAATCATGTCCTATTTGTAAACCATAAATATTTGTATTCAGATTTAAACGTGTTTTTCCATCTTGTTTCTGATGCTTACCGAAAATACGCGCCCAAGTGTTTTGATTATTATCTGTAGCACAATTTAAGCAATAGATATCACCACGGCGTTCTCTTAGATTTGCCAAACTTGAAAATCCTTGTTCAAAGTTAACGCTAGGCATAAGCGTATAACCAGCAACTGCATCTGCATAAATGGCTATATTCGATTTTGCATTCATGGCGGCTACATTTCCAGTATCCGATTTTATTTGTGTTGTCCAGAAATATTCATCATGGTTATCTACAGTACGTTTAGCTAACTGAACTTCTGTTGCACCTGTAGTTTGAGCTGTACCAATAAAAGCAACTTCTGCTCCACTATTAGCAACATTGACTACTGGAATAGTATTGATTAGTTTTTCAACTTCTTGTACATCACCATCGATGATTTTTTCTATACCATCATTAGATACTGGAATAATAGTAGTAATACCTTTGGCTGTACCGGCAATGTTTAAAACATCTGATTCGGAGTTGGCTTCGCTTTCGCCACTAGGCGCATTCCATACAGTATGCATTTTCACTACACCATTTTGACCGACATAATCGCCTGTAATATCAATAGTAAAAAATTCACTAGTATTACGGACTAGCGATGGTAAGTGTTTGAAATGAATAGTACCTGAATTAGTTACGTTTGTCAGCTTAGAATGTTCAGTCGTTTCCCAAACACCAGTATTATTTAGATTAATGATACCATCACTGGTTTCAATTTTACCAGACAAGATCCCTGCATTATTAGCTACAATGGTGCCTGTAGAGGTATTAGTGAAGATATTGCCGCTATCTGAGGCCAATATCCCATTTTTAGTATTGTTTATTTGCAATGTACCGGTGCCATCATGCTGGATAATAGCTTCGATATTATTCACCTTACTGATATCTAGGCTACCACTATTATTAAATGTAGCGATTTGACCTAATTGAACTGTACTATGTAAAGCTGCTTTATCATCGGCTTTTTCGAAGGTAAGTTTACCTAGATTAGATAGAGTACCACCCGCCAATTCAATTGCTGTTCCAGCATTATTTTTAGTAATATTAGTATCTTTTAACATCAGAGTTCCATCAGATAGGTATATGGCTTTAGCTTCTGATGCGATAATGTCTAATTGTGAATCTTCAGCAGCGATGATGTTTCCGCCTTCAACATGAATACCATTACCATCGTTTGCATGAATAGTAGTTTGTTTATTCAAGTTTAAGGTGCCGTTTGATATTTTAATACCATGACCAGTATCATTAGTGGTAAGGGTGGTATTAGCAGCTAAGTTAACTATGCCATCTCTCATGTTAATTGCGTTACCTTTACCATTAGTTGTGATAGCTAATAGGTTAGCTTTATCACTGCTTATGGTGCCACCGTCAATGTTAATACCATCGCCTTCTTTAGTGTTGATAATTGTTTCTTGGTTAAGGTTCAATTTAGATTTTTGACTCATATTTATACCATTACCAGTACCTTCGGCATTAAGCAACGTTTTAGTAGCTAAGCTAACTTCTCCTTCATTTTGTATTTTTATAACGTCACCAATGCCAGCATTTTTATGCTCTGGTTTACCTTCACCATGTGTAGTTGCATTAAGTTCTGAGCCAAAAGTAACCTTACTATTACCCGAAACATATAATGATGTACCAGAAGCATACCATTGATCTCCAGAACCATGTGAATCAATGTTGGTTGTTCCATCAATTTTAATCTCGCCACCATAAATATCCATGGAGTTATGGCTTCCTTCTAATATTGATGATTTTAAGTTAAGATCACCTTTAACATGGATCAAGCCAGAAGTTTGGACTATTGCTTTCCCTCTTTCTATAGAGATGTTGAGGTTTTCATCAAAAATTATATTACCTGCACTATTTTTTAAGCCTACATAATTTGCTTCAATCTCTACATTTTTTTTAAAATTAAAATCTCCACCAAATTGGGTATTATTTTGCTCTGAACCATTTCGAATGCCATCACCATCTGATTTTATATTTGTTTCATCTTTTACTATAATTTTTGCTGAATGTGCATTAGCCAAAGATACATCAATAGGTGCCCCAGTTTCATATTCTGCTTGGTTTTGATCATTTTTATCAGCCCAATGATTTGAATGGTTGATATTCAATTTTCCATTAACAATTAATTCACTATTATCGCCTATTAAGATACCGCTTGGTCGGTATTGTTTTTTTGTCTCATCTGGTGGTACAGTTTTAGCGCTAACATTAATGCTTAAATCGCCATCCACAGTAATTACCCCACCAGAACTTGGTCGATTGTTCACAGGAGATTGTCCAGGGTAAGGCTCTGCTGTACCAATCACTAATGCATGATTTTGGTTTTGGCTAGTAATTGTTACCTTACCACTAGTTGGTTTAAAGGTAACTTTTCCTCCGTTATCAACGGAAATTACTTTATTGTCTTTACCTTTAGTTTCTGTTCCTGTGTAACTATCTTCGTTAAGCTCACAGCTACTACCGCTAATATTGATCTTAGTTGGATCGCTTGCAGTACATGGGCTAGCCATTGTATTAGCAGAAAGAGTAGCTAGTGCAGTTACTGCTAACAGTTTGATGCTTTTAGTTTTTCCCTTTTTTGCTAGCTCTGAAACAACAACCCATTGTCGCTTAGATGTATGCCAGACTATTTTGTAAACTTTGTTCATATCCTCACCTATAGATAAAAATTACTTCTGTATCTAACTTTATTTGAACTTATTTAAAAAGAGTTCTCAGTTATTTTTGATTATTATTAATTAACGATAGTAATTGTTTTAATTAATATAAAGGACATTTATATTAATTAGATTTTTACCATTAAATGATAATAAAACGTAATATATGTATATAAATTGATTAAATTGTTATTTATATGTTAAAGATGGACCATTCTATTGTTATTTATTTTATATGTATATAAAAAAATTATTTTTATGTTTGAGTGTGTAATTTTTAGGCATAGGTGAGTTGTTTACAAAATAAAAGTTTTATTAGGTTGCATAAGCAAGTAATACCAAAAGTGGTATCACTGATACTCATACCACTGTTGGTTATAAAAAAAATAACAAGTTGTTGATTGCGAATACTGGAGTTAATATTCCAATGGACCATTTCATGTAGCCAAAAAAACTAGGCATGTTAATTTTATTTTGGATAGCAATACTTTTAACCATAAGGTTTGGAGCATTGCCAATATAGCTAAGTGCTCCCATAAAAACTGACCCTATTGATATGGCTAATAAGGTTTTTTCAAGTGTAGTCATCAAGGTTACCGCATTGCCCGATGCCAAGTTAAAAAATACCAGGTAAGTTGGTGCATTGTCTAAGAAACTAGATAGTAATCCTGAAAACCAAAAATACATACTATTAATTGGTTGACCTTGTTGGTTATTGACTAATGATACAAGTGAGGATAATGCACCATTGTTTCCTGCTCTTAAAATCGCAAGCACTGGTACAATAGTGATAAATATACCGAGAAATAGTTTAGCTACTTCAACAATTGGTTCCCAATTAAAATCATTACTAGCTCGAATTGATTTTGAAGTAATGAATGTAGAAGTGATGGTGATAATTATAAAAAAAATATCTCTTATAAGACTAGATAAACTAAGATGAGTATCCAAAATAGTTATCCCTAATGAGGTTTGCCAAAGTCCTGATAATAAAACCATGGTTATAATCATAGCTAATAAAAAGATATTTTTTATACCATATAGCTTAATGGATTTATTTGTTTTTATAATTGTAATCAATTTAATACTGTTGTATTGTAATTGGAAATAGTAGCGATCAATAAAATAAAAAATAGTCAGCAATAACAATGAACTCAACAAAACGGGTAACAACATATTTTTAACAGTCCAGAAAAAATCGATACCTTTTAAAAATCCGATAAACAATGGCGGATCACCAAGTGGTGTTAATCCTCCGCCTATATTAGCAACTAAAAAGATAAAGAAGATAATAATATGAACAGCTTGTTTTCGATTACGATTTGCTCTAATTAGTGGGCGTATCATTACCATGGCTGCTCCTGTTGTCCCCATGATTGATGCTAATAAAGTACCGATTGCTAACAAGCTAACATTTAATTCTGGTGTACTGATGATTTCACTTTTAATGAAAATACCACCTGAAACCGTAAACAAAGCCATTAGTAATAAAATAAAAGGAATATATTCTGCTAATATTGCATGAGTAATCATCTCTATCGTGGTTTGATATCCAAAACAATAAAAAGCCGATATCATAAATAGTAATACCCAGAAAATAATGATTTTTCCATAATGATGATGCCAAATACGCGGAGTGATTAATGGTAATAAAGCAATGGAAATTAAAGTTCCAGCAAATGGAATGCACCAAATTAATGAAAAATGATGTTGGCTAAAATCATCAGCATAAAGATCAAATGGTGTGAATATCAATATTGGTATTAGCGATAAAGTAATAAAATGCTTCATTAGATTAATTATTTTTCTTTAATTTAACAATATCATAGCAAATAATCACAACTTTGTACTGATTTTTATCTCTTAAATTACCCTAATAATGAATTAATGAATATTATTATGCAGTTATTTATAACAATAAAAGGCTTTTTATATTTATCCACCCTTTATTATATATTCAACATGTTATGAGTTCACACAGTAACTATTTGTTATCAAATAAATGTCGACTATTAAAAAGTTTTAATTAATTGCTATATGGAAGCGATTAGTTCTTTCTTAAAAATTAAAGATAACGGAATTACTTTCTAATAAGTTAAAATGGTTATAGCATAAGCAATATTGAGTCAATATCCATTTGCGATTTAAGGAAATATCTATGAGTATGTATACAACAAAAAAGTTTGTTGAAAAGTTACAAAGTATTGTAGGTAAAAAACATACTTTAACAGATTTTTCTCGTACATTACCTTATCGTCAAGGTATTCGTTTTGGTGAAGGTGATGCATTGGCAGTTGTTTTGCCGGGAACGTTAGTTGAACAGTGGCAGGTGTTAAAGGCATGTGTTGAAGCGGATGTGATTGTTATCACACAATCCGCAAATACTGGTTTAACTGGTGGTTCAACGCCTGATGGTAATGACTATGATCGTCCTGTTGTTATTGTTAGCACTCGTCGCTTGGATGGAATCAAAGTGATAGAAAATGGTGAACAAGTTGTCTGCTTACCGGGTAGTACACTTTTTCGTCTAGAAAAGGAATTAAAAAAATATCATCGAGGTCCACATTCGGTTATAGGTTCATCTTGCATTGGCGCTTCTGTGATGGGTGGGGTATGTAATAATTCGGGTGGAGCACTGATTCAGCGTGGGCCTGCTTATACTCAAATGGCGGTGTTTGCTCAATTAGATGCGCAAGGGCAATTGCGTTTAGTTAATCATTTAGGTATAGAATTGGGTGATGAACCAGAAACAATTTTACAGAATCTTCAAAATCATACTTATACTGATAAGGATATTAAACATGATGCTGGTTTAGGCCATGATCACCATTATTGTGAGCATGTTCGTGAAGTAGATGCCGATACGCCTGCTAGATTTAATGCTGATCCTGCTCGTCATTATGAAGCATCAGGTAGTGCTGGTAGATTAATGGTATTTGCTGTGCGCCTTGATACATTTCCGTTAGATAAAAAATCAGCCGTATTTTATATTGGTACAAATGATATTAATGAATTAAATGGTATTCGTCGCCACATTTTAAGCCAATTTAAAACCTTGCCTGTGTCGGGCGAATATATACATCGCGTGGCTTTTGATATTGCCGCAGTTTATGGGAAACCGACCTTTTTAGCCATTAAAAAGTTAGGTACAGATATGATGCCACGCATGTTTGTATTTAAGAACTTTGTTGATCGTGTTACCGCTAAAATTCCATTTTTTCCAAAGAATTTTTCGGATCGGTTTTCTATCTTTGCTTGCAAATTTTTGCCAAATCATTTACCAAAATCAATGCGTGATTATCGTGATCGTTATGAACATCATCTTATTTTAAAAATGGCCGATGATGGGATTGCAGAAGCCGAGGCTTTTTTAAAAGATTATTTTCAAAATAAAAATGGTAATTACTTTTTATGTGATGAAAAAGAAGCCGAAGCAGCAATGCTACACCGTTTTGCAGCAGCAGGTGCTGCAACGGCATATCGCAATGTACATAGTAAAACAGTGGAAAACATTGTTGCATTAGATATTGCATTACGACGCAATGATACCGATTGGTTTGAGACGCTACCAGATAATATTGATCAGAAATTTATTTATAAAATGTATTATGGGCATTTTTTCTGTTATGTATTTCATCAAGATTATATAGCTAAAAAAGGGGTGGATTGCGATAAAGTTAAAGAAGAGATTTTAGCATTGCTTGATCAGCGTGGTGCGCAATATCCAGCCGAGCACAATGTGGGGCATTTGTATCATGCCAATGAGGATTTGAAAAAATTCTATCAAGAGCTTGATCCTACAAACAGCCTTAATCCGGGCATCGGTAAAACATCTAAGAAGAAAAATTGGGCTTAATTTTTTTAAATTCTAGATGCTTAAAACCAACCGCTCGAAATCACATCTAGCGGTTTTTTCAGCATAACATCACAATAGAACAATTAGTAGTTATTTGATCACACCAACTTTTTTAATTGATATAAAATTTCTAATGCTTGTTTTGGTGTTAGAGCATCAGGATCAATCTGTTTTAACGCTTCTTCAACTTCCGAAGGTTCAGGTTCGTTGATAAAAGAAAGTTGAGATTGAGCAACGCCACTGTTAGCCGTTTGTTTTGAAATAATCTCGAGTTCTTTCAATTTTTGTTTAGCTCGCTTTAATACTGTCTTAGGCACACCGGCAAGTCCAGCAACAGCAATACCAAAACTTTTACTCGCTGCGCCTTCAGATACTTCGTGGATAAAAGCAACGGTATTATCGTGTTCAATGGCATCAAAGTGGATATTATAAACACCTTGCATATGTTCGGGTAATTGGGTTAATTCAAAGTAATGAGTGGCAAAAAGCGTCATTGATTTGATTTCATTTGCTAAATTTTCAGCACAAGCCCAAGCTAATGAAAGCCCATCATATGTTGAAGTTCCTCGACCAATTTCATCCATTAATACTAAACTTTGTTGAGTTGCATTGTGCATAATGTTAGCCGTTTCGGTCATTTCGACCATAAAAGTGGAGCGTCCAGATGCCAAATCATCAGAAGCACCAATACGTGTAAAAATGCGATCAACAGGTCCAATGACTGCTTTTGATGCAGGGACAAAGCTACCAATATAAGATAGTAAAACAATTAAAGCAGTTTGACGCATATAAGTACTTTTACCGCCCATGTTTGGACCTGTAATAATTAACATACGTCTGCTTGGTAATAATGAGAGCGAGTTTGCAATAAACGGTGTTTGTAGCACTTGTTCAATCACCACATGTCGACCATCTTTAATTTCTATTCCTGAGTCGGTTGATAGTGTTGGTTTTTGATAGTTAAGTGTTAATGATCGTTCCGCTAGGTTGGTAAGCACATCAAGTTCGGCAATGGCCTCAGCACTGATTTGCATAGTGGCTAGATCTGGAATTAATAGATCAAATAGCTGTTCGTAAAGTTGCTTTTCGAGTGCTAATGCTCGTCCTTTGGATGTTAGCACTTTATCTTCGTACTCTTTAAGTTCGGGGATGATATATCGCTCAACATTTTTCAGTGTTTGACGACGAGTATAATGAATTGGTGCCAAATGGCTTTGCCCACGGCTGATTTGGATATAGTAGCCATGCACAGCATTAAATCCAACTTTTAATGTGTCAATGCCAAGTGTTTCACGTTCTCGGATTTCTAACTGTTCTAAATAATTGGTTGCACCATCGGCTAAACTTCGTAGTTCGTCTAGTTCTGCATTATATCCATTAGCAATAACCCCACCATCACGAATAATTACTGGCGGTGTTTCAACAATAGCCTGATTTAATATTTCGGCTATACGGTCAAATTGATTTATTTTTTTACGCAAATTAATTAACGCAGGTGAAGTAAGACCACTTAATAGTGTTTGTAATTGTGGTAATAAATTATAAGCATCACGTAAACGAGCAAAATCACGAGGTCGAGCCGTATGTAATGCAAGTCTTGCTAAAATACGTTCCAAATCACCAATTTGTTTTAATAATGGATTAACTTCATCAATATAATTTTGTAATTCGCCAATAGCTTGTTGTCGATTTTGTAATATAGTCAAATTACGAATTGGTGAATGCAACCAACGTTTAAGCATACGGCTACCCATTGGTGTTTGAGTTTTATCAAGTATTTCCGCTACAGTATTTTGAGTTCCACCAGATAGGTTTTCGGTGATTTCTAGATTACGACGTGTTGCGGCATCTAACACGACAAAATCATAAGCCGACTGTTTGACAATTGAACGTATATGAGGTAGAGCTGTTCGCTGGGTATCTTTAACATATTGTAACAAACAGCCAGCTGCACAAAGTGCATAATGACAGTCTTCCACACCAAATCCAATTAAATCATTAGTGCCAAATTGTAGATTAAGCTGTTGTTTTGCTGTTTCAAGATCAAAGTCCCATTGCGGGCGACGGCGCAATCCAGAGTTATTTTCAATTAATGGCATGGATTGAAATTCTTCTGGATATAATAATTCGACAGGACTTGTACGTTGCAATTCGGCTTGAATTTCCTCGAAATTGTCACATTCGAAAATATAAAATCGTCCGGAGCTAATATCGAGCGTGGCATAGCCGTAATAATTTTTATATTGCCAAATTGATGCCAGTAAATTGTCTTTGCGATCTTCTAATAATAGCTCATCACTTACCGTACCAGGCGTTACAATACGGACAATTTTTCGTTCTACTGGTCCTTTACTAGTAGCTGGATCGCCAATCTGTTCACAAATAGCAACCGATTCACCTAGTCCAATTAACTTTGCTAAATAACTTTCAACTGCATGATAAGGCACCCCTGCCATAGGAATTGGTTCACCATTTGACGAGCCACGCTTTGTGAGAGAAATATCTAAAAGCTGCGAGGCACGCTTGGCGTCATCATAAAACATCTCATAAAAATCACCCATGCGATAAAAAAGCAAAATATCGGGATTTTCTGCTTTTAATTTTAGATATTGTTGCATCATTGGGGTGTGGTTGGTTAAATTGTATTCATTAGTCATGGCATTATTTCTATACTTGCATTTCAAAATCTATTAATTTTACTATCCCGTATTAAAAATAGCTCAATATTTTATAAATTATTAGTCAGTTGTATAACAAAAAATATAATCGATTTAACCCATATAAAATAATATAATTTCATTTCATTATAACCTATTATTGGAATGGGTTGTATGAAATTAACTGAAAGCATTTATAACAATTAGCGCCTACTTTTATTTTTTTGTTTGTAATGAAGATCATATTAAAGCGATACCAACTAATTTTGTAACTTCTAATATTTTTATTACAATAGGTTAAAGATCTACATTATTATGAAATAAGTTCTAAAAATGTCGGTAACAAATAATAATATTACGATTAAAGTAACGTTTTAAACCTAAATTGCTACAATTTATTTTG
>NZ_LZHM01000024.1:0-13177 GCF_001690875.1 Gilliamella sp. wkB18 | reverse complement strand
TCTTGGCTAATATATAAGCTGGTTTCAGGATTATAATACCGAAACCGATTATAATAAAGCCCCGTTTCTACATCTTCATATTGCCCTAATTGTTTGAATGGTACAGAGTGTAAATTACCAAATCTATTTTTAGTTTACATATACATCAATTATCTCATCGCACTTCATATAACATCTATAAATAAAATCTCTTATCTCATTTAAAATAATTTCTAAATTATCTATCAAATAAAATTCATCAAAAATTTTTCCATCAGAAGCATAAAACTCCCCTTTTATCTCTATTCTTTCATCATTATATTTTTTATAAGAAATTTCTATATCTAGTAAATCAATATCTTTTTCATTTAAAAATTCATCTTTCAATAAAAACTCGATATATTTCACATATCTACTTATATTTCCATCACTATCTTTATTAAATTGATCAATAATATTAATTTTCTTAATTTCTTTTCGACTTTGAATTTTTTCTTTTCCATAAAGAAAAAGCTCATCTATAGCTAATGATAATTTATCCATAAATTTATTATTTATTAAGGACATGTGACTTTTGCTTCCTGTAAAGCTTGTGTATATTTATGTGTTCTTTCTGTTCCTCTAGTATCAGCCCATTCACTTAATTTTACAAAATTAGGATCATCTGCTGGTCGTATAGAAACATGACTACCATGATCATTAATGGCTTCTAATCCTGTTCCATCTAATTTAGCTACATCAATGGTTTGAAATTTTCCTGTTGTTGGTTTTTCTAAAGATGCCGACAATCCTGAAGTTGTATCTTTTCCTGGACGAGGAGTTAAATTTGAGTCTGTTCCTGACCCCATTCTATAAACATAACCTTCTGTAAGTTTTACATCCAACCCCAACGGGTCAACTTCTGAGTTAGAATCAAGCGTATACGCATAAAAATTCGGATTGTTTCCTGCTAGCCCGATAGGATCTTGGCTTATATAAGTTCCTGTATTACTGTCGCAATACCTAAACCGATTATAATAAAGCCCCGTTTCTACATCCTCATACTGCCCTAGTTGCCAGAATTTATCTTCATAATAACAAGTCAACCTTTTTAGGTTGGCTTGTGCTTATTCTTCATCCAATATATACACACGACTTTCCTGATAAGCAAATGATTTAGTTGAAATTTTTACATTCCAGTCTTCAGTATAAAAAATTACGTTATAGATGTTATTAAAGTGGCTATTTTCATTTTCTTTAAATAATTCTATCTTACATTCACAATTTTCTAATTTAGATTTTCCCCAATTACTTATATAAAAATCATCCATCATATTACTTGTAATATCAATAGCGATTACATTATAATTAGCGCCCCATTGCCCCCATTTTTTTATTTCTATGTTAGGATTTTCAGTTGTTTGTAATGTTATTGCAATATTTTTAAAACAATCAACTTTAATATGACTTAAACACATTTTTTGTAATCCATTGGGGTATAATTGCTTTAAAAAATAATTATTGTCAATGATATCTATTATATTCATAATTTTAATTTTTACATTTTTTAGGAAAATTATAATGTCCATGAGTATCCTCAACATGTCCCGTGTTTAAATTATCAATTGGACGAACATTAAAATGAGGCTCTGCACCATGCCCAGGAGTTGCTTTTGTATGTCCTAAACTATGTTCTTGGATCGTAATAATTTCATTATTTTTACCTTTAAATTCATAATTTCTAGTATCAATAGGGCGACCATTTTTACCTATGATCTTATTCCCATAACCATCTTCCAACTTGGTGGAGTATACTCTGATAGGTTGTTGACTCATGGGGATTCCTGCATCTCTTTTTGCTTGTCTGAAAGCATCTCTACGACTGACACCATTATAAGAAGTTTTTTTATCAGCCATCAACCCCAACGGGTCAACTTCCGAATTAGAATCAAACGTATAAGCATAAAAATTCGGATTATTACCTGCTAACCCTATCGGGTCTTGGCTTATATAAGTTCCTGTATTACTGTCGTAATACCTAAACCGATTATAATAAAGCCCCGTTTCTACATCCTCATACTGCCCTAGTTGCCTGAACGGAATAAACGGCTTATTGTTTAAGGTATCTTCCCGTATTCTGCCATAGATGTCAAAATCCACCTGCCAAACCAGTTCCCCTTTGTCATCATAGGCCTGAGCGGGGCGGCCCAAATAGTCCGATACAATCGAGTAGGACTTGCCGTCGCAGAGCTTTGCGGTGGGGACTAAACTTCCTTCCTCATAAACCCAAGTGGTCAGGTTTTCGACCGGTTCGGGTTGGTCCAAAATAAGCATTCCCAGCTCGTCAGTAATAACCTTAGGACGCCGTGCACGCTCATAATGCCATTCATGTAATAATACATTTCCATCCCAAAGATAGCGATAAATCTTTGTATGAACAATTTTGGCTGTTCTTCTTCCTAATGCGTCGTATTCAAAGCGAATCCATTCTCCTTGTGGATTGCGCACCGCTTTGAGCATGCCGTTTCCTTGCCACTGATATTCCCAATCACCCGACTGCCATTGTGGCGGGTCAGCATTTTCAAGCGTTCTGTTTTTTCGTATTTGGTCGTATTGTTTAAGCTCGGATTTAGAATATCGCCGTATTTCGGCCTTGCGGTCAAATTCATTGTCATCTAAATCTTCTATCCAGAACCCTTTTTGAGTGGTGGGAGAGTCAAGAGCAAAAGGGGAATCTTTTAACCGGGTGTGGGCAGAGGTGGGAGGGAGGGGCACTTTACGAGAGGTTTTTAAAATAAGATTTCCCGATGGGTCGTAAATGTAATTCCACTTTTTATCCTTTAAAATTTTACCCGATGCGCCGTATACGGTGTCGGATTGATGCGGATCGGAATAGAGGTTTCCCACTTCGTCGGGAAGTTTGTAATCGTAACTTCCATCTTGGTAACAAGCAGCGGCTAAACTTCCGAAGGAATCATAAGTAAATTCAGTTTTACCCTTGGTTAATCCGTTGAGGATGCTTTTAAGTTGATGTCCCGGGCTCCAGTTATATTGTCGATTATAGGTTTCTTTACTGCCTTGATACACTTGATGGGAAATAATCCGTCCCTGTTTGTCGTAAGCGGTGGTAAGTTTGATACGCCCGTTGAGCTGTTTTTCCATTTCTTGCCCGAGCCCGTTACGGGTTATTTGAGCTTTCCATTGGGTGTTAGTTTCTTCCGCTTCTATATCGGCGGTAAGAGTAAGCAAATTTCCTTGATCATCAAAAGTATTGCGTATGTATGCCCCCGGTGAGCTTTTCAGCTGCGTTCGAAAGCCCTTATCATCGTAGGTGCTGCTAACCTGCTGTCCCTTATCTCCCGGTAAACCGCTGCTTTGTATTTCTTCAATAACACGTCCGGCCAGGTCTCTTAGCAGTTTTACGCAATTATCTTGATTGCGGGCTTCTACAAGTTGTCCGTTTTTATTGTATTCGAACGTTTCCCAAGTTCCATCCGAATATTCTTGTCGAATGATGTTTCCTTTAAGATCGTATTCGTATAAAGCCCAAGTTCCTCCGCTTTTGTTACTTTTAATGACTTTTCCCGCTCGGTCTCGTATATAATCGGTAGCCATGCGGTCAAAAGCAATTTCACGGTTGATATCGCCCCTGGGATTTCTAAAGAATTGGTAGATTTCATTTTTTGCGTTTCGAACTTTAACTCTTAGATAAACTCAACGCTTAAATAAAAAAGCCAACTTTTTTAGGTTGGCTTTTGGGTTTTATTTTGAATATATTTTGTGGAAAATTAATTTTTTTGAATATACTTTTTCTTTTTTAAGTATACACTAATTCTACTATTGACCAATGACAATTACATGAAAATATATTAGTATTCTGTCTTATTATTTTATCTACATTAATATTATCAATGCCATCAAAATATTTACCTTCTAACTTAAAATATAATTCATGAAAATGGTAGTCACTAACTTTTTCTTCTATTATTTTAAACCCATGATCTATGAGAACTCTAATTAATAGAGTAATAGGCTCACAAATTTGAATATCATCTACTTTCACAATCTATAAATTTTATTATTTCTAAAAGAGTATCATATTCTAATTTACTAAATTCTCCTCTAGCCAAATAACCTGAGTAATTTCGATACAAATTTTTCAAGGTTTCTTTTGTAGGATTATTTTCAAGAATAGTTATTGTTGAATTATATAATGCTACGCCTTGATTATTAGTACTTTCTGATATTAATAATTTTAGTTTTTCTATAGCATTTTCTTTTGTCATATTAATAATATTAATTTAAAAATTGACTTTTTCTGTCTTTATTATTGTAGATTTAGGTAACTCTTTAATATTAATTAGACCTTGATAACCACCTCCCATTAACTTTTCTAAACCGTCTGAACTTATTTGAGGTGCTGCTGTCCCCTCTGCTATCCATGTTCCTTTTTGAGGTTTAAAAGTAGTTACATACTCCATCTTAACACCCCATTCTTTTAAAATTGCTAAATCTTCTCTTAAAGCTATCTCTGATGCATATTTTTTATTTGTAACATAATTAAAATCTCTTCCTAATCTATTAGTTTTCCCATGATACTTATAAAAAACTTCGTTACCATCAACCTGTCGCATATTAACTAACTTATCAGTAAAATTATTTGCATGGTAGTCTGGTATTCCAGATCCTTTTTTTACCTTTCCTCCTCCGCACTCACTAAGCCCGAACACATCAACCATCGTATTCGAATCATGCACATACGCATAAAAATTCGGATTATTTCCTTCAAGTTTTATGGGATCTTGGCTAATATATAAGCCGGTTTCAGGATTATAATATCGGAAGCGATTATAATAAAGCCCCGTTTCCACATCCTCATACTGCCCTAGTTGCCTGAACTTATCTTCATAATAACAAACCAACTTTTAAAGTTGGCTTGGGTTTATTTAAATGTCTGTATAAATACTATATCCTTCAGGGACAAAATCTAAGCCTTTTAATTTTGCATCTTCACATCGCTTTTTAAACTCTTCGGTCACAATTATATATGTTTTTTTCTTTCATCCTAACAATATCGTAATTTTTCAAACTATTAGAAATTATATATAATTTCTTAATTTGGATTACATCGGTTTTACCATAAGTTTTAATATAATAAATAGATTTCTCCATATCCATGCATGGAACTACTTTTAAAACATTTAACAAATAGTAATCATCATTAATATTTCCCTTTTGATCAGAAAAATTTACATTTATAAATTGAATTTGTTTGTCATTTTCTAAATCTTCAAAATTGTTTTTCAATCTCTTACTAACTAAAGGAGCATTGTATGTAGGCAAAATATCATAATTATTTATATAGAATCTATTTTATCTACATCAAACAATAAAGGTTTAGATACTAAAATTTCTTTTCCTTGATTAAATATATTATTAGATAGTTCATTTTGCTCTTCATCATAAACAAAATATACATCTCTCTTGTAAAAAGCGGTTAGTTCAAAATACATAATATTTAATTACATTTAATTTTACCATCTCTTAGTCCTTTACGGATTTTGCGTCTTAATTTATCTATTTCATTTGCATTTTGGCTTTTGCTATTATTAATTATAAGCTTCTTCTTCGGTTTTCATGCCATTAATAAACTCTTCAAGAGAATTTGCAACTAATTCCATTCTTTTATCAGATTCTTCTATTTCTAAATTTGCAAAATATATACTTCCATTTTGTAGATCATAGCAAAAAGGAAAGCCTCCCCAATCCATTGAAAAAATTAAATAATTATTAGAAACTAATTTTTTATTAATAAAATATATCGTATTTTCTTCTAATAATTGATCTTCAGTAAAACGTTTATATTTTATAGGCATAAATGTTTTTATACTATATTCAGCACAGGAATTACTTATATATACGTTTTTATCTCCTTCAATTTTTCCCCCATTAAAAGCTAAATACAATTCTTGTAAATCTTTTGGAAATTTTATATTTAATAACTTTTCTATTTCAGTAATATTATCTTCATATATTGCTTGGGAGCTGTTTATTAATTTATATTTTATCATGATATTTAGTTTTTACACTTAACCCAACCCTTAGCCTTGGCTTTATTAATAGCTGCAGGAGTTCCATATTTAACTCCAAATTCAGCTTCAAACTGATAAACAGAACCTTTATGAGGTATTGTAGCTTTATGGATGTCTGTTTTTATTAATTGCATTGTAGTTTCTCCTGTTGTTGGATCAAAATCAGCAACATGATGCCAAGTATAGTCATCTGCTAATTTTCTATCAATGCCAGATTTTTTAAACGCTTCTGTAAAATCTCTTCCACGAGAACCTTGCATTTTTATTTTAACAATTGCTCCTTCAGAAGGAAATAAATCAGGATGTCCTGTAAAATCTATATTAGTAGGAAAATCAGCCATCAACCCAAAGGGATCAACCCAAACATTGCTATCATGCACATACGCATAAAAATTCGGATTGTTTCCTGCTAATCCTATCGGATCTTGGCTAATATATAAGCCACTTTCAGGATTATAATATCGGAAGCGATTATAATAAAGCCCCGTTTCAACATCCTCATACTGCCCTAATTGCCTGAACGGAATAAACGGCTGATTGTTAAAGGTATCTTCCCGTATTCTGCCATAGATGTCAAACTCCACCTGCCAAACCAGTTCTCCTTTGTCATCATAGGCCTGCGCGGGGCGGCCCAAATAGTCCGATACAATTGAGTAGGACTTGCCATCGCATAGCTTTGCGGTGGGGACTAAACTTCCTTCTTCATAAACCCAAATGATTTATAAATTTTTTATTTGAGTTTTTCATGGTTTTTTATAAGCTTTTTATAATATTGAATAATATACAATAATTCATTTGTTAAACTATTAGTATAATCCCAAGAATCAATAATAAAATACTGTATTTTATCGCCTGCAGGTAAATCAATATATTGATCTGATAAAATATTATTTTTCACATTATCTAAATATTTATTAATAACACATTTCTGATTTTCACTTATTTTAATATCATTATCTAAAATACTCTCTTTTATATTTTCTATTTTTAATAATAAATTTTTCATTCTTTAAATCTTAATTAATGTCAAATAATGCAGTATCGGGCGAATCTAAAATGTATTTTTGAACTTTCCCACCAGGTAAACCTAAACCTTGTGAAGAAGCCCTACCTTCAAAAATAGTTGTACCTTCTTTAATTTTAAATTGACTAATATAAGTCATTTCGTTCCAATCCATTTTTACCGCTAATTCACTTCTAGTAGCTGGAAAAGTTTCAAATAAGTATCTACCCTTCGGCCATGCGTTTTTTCCATTATCATGATACCTTAAACCAAATTCATTAGCTGTAGCTTTTCTGATGATTATATTTTCACTTTCAAATGATTGTAAGACCTGTTTTCTTATATTTCTAGGTAGTCCTAACTCTTTCATCATATTAGACGCCTCTTTCACTCCTTTGTAAGGATCGGGCATCTTATCCATCCCACACTCACTCAATCCGAACACATCAACCATCGTATTCGAATCATGCACATACGCATAAAAATTCGGGTTATTACCTGCTAGCCCGATAGGGTCTTGACTTATATAAGTTCCTGTATTACTGTCGTAATACCTGAAACGATTATAATAAAGTCCATCTAGTTCTTGGTCTTCATACTGCCCTAGTTGCCTGAACGGAATGGAATTCCTGCTGTTGAATTTGTCTTCTTATAAAGCCATCCCTAAGGTTGGCTTTTTATTAATTCGGCAATATAGTTTTGAATTTCAACCATATCATTATATAATGCACTATTATAATCTCCAAAATTATCCACATATATTTTAGTTAAACCTACAGTATAGTTTTTCAATACGGAATCATTTTCCAAATTATCAAGTTGCATTTGATAATATTTTATATAAATATCATACTGATTTTTAGAAATAGAATTTATCTTTTTAAGATCTTCCAAAGATAAATTAGAAAATCGACTATCTAATTTTTTTTCATCAATGTCTGGAATGTATTCTGATTCTTCTTTTATTTTAAGATGTTTAAATTTTAGTATTACGCATTTGATTTTTCTTGTTATATATTCTTTTTTCATACAATGTCTACTTTGAAGATAATTTCACTATTTGTTGAACCCACTCTTCAGGCCAATCCCTTGGTAAAAGTATTTGATCTGCACCACCTTTTAAAATAGTTCCTGTTTTATCTATTGTTTGTGAAGCAACTTTACCATAGCTAATTGTAGTACCTTTGGGAACTTTTATAATAGCTTCAAATTCCCTCGTATTTTTCCAGCTTGGTAATAATGCTGCTTCTATTTTAGCATTAATTCTATTTTTAGCAGCAGAAGTTGTTACATAAGAACCTCGTAATTTAGCATTTCCTCCAAAAGATCTATAAACGATCAAATCTTCTTCTAAAATACCCGTTTTATAAATTCCTCCTTCAAAAGATTTTACCATTTCTTCAGGTAACGAAGCTTTTTGAGTTTCTTTTATTTTTACACTACATTCACTTTTACTAAGACCAAACGGATCCACCCAAGCATTACTATCATGCACATACGCATAAAAATTCGGGTTATTATCTGCCAATCCTATCGGGTCTTGGCTAATATATAAGCCACTTTCAGGATTATATATATCGAAACCGATTATAATAAAGCTCCGTTTCTACATCTTCATACTGCCCTAATTGCCTGAATGGAATATAAATACTTATTATTGAATTTATCTTCTTGTAAAGGCAACTCAAATGAGTTGGCTTTAACTGATGAATAATTTAAGTACTATCATCTAATTGATACATTACTTTCATCCCATTTTTTTAAATATTCATATACATAATGTTCTTCATCAGAAAATATTTGCATAATATATTTATTCTCATTTATATATCCATAATCTAAACCTATATGACTATCTATTTTTTTTTGTAATTCATCTGAAAAAAATTTTTCACTACTAGTTAATTCCAATTTGATACCAAACTCTCCATATAAAATACTAATAATATTATTATCGACAGTATGAATTAAAATATTATTTAGTATCCAATTTTTAATATCATTTTTACTTGTTAATCCATCCAGTTGTAATTTAGAAGTAAAAATATTATTATTAGTTTTTATAGTCTCTTTGAAATACTCAGAATATAAATTAATTACTACATCTTTTGAAAAATCAATAACTTTACAATATTTATTTTTATCATACTCTTCAAATATTTTGTTCTTCCTATTTTTAAGTAATATTTCTGCTTTTCTATTTTGTATTGATTGATTCATTATGCTTCTTATTTACATTTAACTTTAACAAATAAATGATGATCTTTTAAATTTGGATCATCTATTTTTGCATATCTATTCGTCTTAAAATCATAGGAATCCCATCCGTGAGGGTATTCTCCTTTAGGATTTCCAGCATGAACATGTAATTGTCCATCATTGGTGTGTACTGCTATTATTTTTTTATGTCCATTAGCATCTGTAAATTCATACATCCGCCCATGAGAACCAAAGTTTGTATCATATTGATAGTTAACAATATTACTTCCTTTCTTGTTAATATCATCACCTATTTTCCATTGTCTATCTGGTTGCTGACTTCTAGGAATACCTGCTAAATCTTTAGCTTTATTCATAGCTTGTTTTAAAGAAGTAAAAGGATTATTTTTTGATCCTAAAGGATCCAACCCAAACGGGTCAACTTGCGTATTAGAGTCAAACGTATACGCATAAAAATTCGGGTTATTACCTGCCAATCCTATCGGATCTTGGCTAATATATAAGCCACTTTCAGGATTATAATACCTAAACCGATTATAATGAAGCCCGTCTAGTTACTCGTCTTCATAATAACAAGCCAACTTTTAAAGGTGGCTTTGGTTTTATTATTTATTGATTTTGTTTTTCTCTAAACTCTTTTAATTTCTTCTCAATAAATGCAAAGTCATTAATGGCTTTATCCTTATCTTTTACTTTGTCATATTTTTCTCTCCATTTTCTAATTCCAAATATATAAAATTTCAATCCCTCTTCTGTCAAATCTCCAACCGTTATTTGAGAATCATCATTTGCTTTTTCCCCTTTTTTTAAAATCTCCTTCGTAATAAATCCATTGTCTTGTAGAAAGTGTACGTAGTTTTCAAAAAAACGATATTGTCTTTCTTTGTATTCTTGAGTTATAGGCTGTGGAGCCAATTGAGATTGAGTTATCCAACTTAATTTTTCTATTATACGATTTTTGTCCATAATTTCCTTGAACTTAATGACATTTAACTTTTCCTGTTTCTAAATCAACATCTATTCTTTTGGTTTCAACTTCTGAGATATCATACATTTTACCTTTTCTTCCTGGTTCTTTTACATGGGTTCCCCCATTAGCTCTAATTTCTGCTTCTTTTAACATTTGTGTTGTTTTATCTGCTGTTGGGCTTGTAACTTCAAAAATTCCTTTTACTTTGCCGTCTTCAACTACAATAAAATCCAGTCTTCTTCTTGAATTAGTTATATCTCTAACACTTTTTCCATTGGCATCTCTTATATATCTTTCTGATAAAATAGTTGCATTGGGATATTTATTTTGTAAATATTTCTTAGCTATTGCCTCTCTTGCATTTCCTGATGCTTTATTAGCTATAACATCCAACCCAAACGGGTCAACTTGCGTATTAGAGTCAAACGTATACGCATAAAAATTCGGGTTATTACCTGCTAATCCTATGGGATCTTGGCTAATATATGAACCACTTTCAGGATTATAATATCGGAAGCGATTATAATAAAGCCCCGTTTCAACATCCTCATACTGCCCTAGTTGCCTGAACGGAATAAACGGCTGATTGTTAAAGGTATCTTCCCGTATTCTGCCATAGATGTCAAACTCCACCTGCCAAACCAGTTCTCCTTTATCATCATAGGCCTGCGCGGGGCGGCCCAAATAGTCCGATACAATCGAGTAGGACTTGCCTTCGCATAGCTTTGCGGTGGGGACTAAACTTCCTTCTTCATAAACCCAAGTGGTCAGGTTTTCGACCGGTTCGGGTTGGTCCAAAATAAGCATTCCCAGCTCGTCAGTAATAACCTTAGGACGCCGTGCACGCTCATAATGCCATTCATGCAATAAAACATTACCATCCCAAAGATAGCGATAAATCTTGGTGTGGACAATTTTCGCTGTTCTTCTTCCTAATGCGTCGTATTCAAAGCGAATCCATTCCCCTTGTGGATTGCGCACCGCTTTGAGCATGCCGTTTCCTTGCCACTGATATTCCCAATCACCCGGCTGCCATTGTGGCGGGTCAGCATTTTCCAGCGTTCTGTTTTTTCGTATTTGGTCGTATTGTTTAAGCTCAGACTTAGAATATCGCCGTATTTCGGCCTTGCGGTCAAAATCATTGTCATCTAAATCTTCTATCCAGAACCCTTTTTGAGTGGTGGGAGAGTCAAGAGCAAAAGGAGAATTTTTTAACCGGGTGTGGGCAGAGGTGGGAGGGAGGGCCACTTTACGAGAGGTTTTTAAGATAAGATTTCCCGATGGGTCGTAAATGTAATTCCACTTTTTATCCTTTAAAATTTTACCCGATGCGCCGTATACGGTGTCGGATTGATGCGGATCGGAATAGAGGTTTCCCACTTCGTCGGGAAGTTTGTAATCGTAGCTTCCGTCTTGGTAACAAGCACTGGCTAAACTTCCGAAGGAATCATAGGTAAATTCAGTTTTACCCTTGGTTAATCCGTTGAGGATGCTTTTAAGTTGATGTCCCGGGCTCCAGTTATATTGTCGATTATAAGTTTCTTTGCTGCCTTGATACACTTGATGGGAAATAATCCGTCCCTGTTTGTCGTAAGCGGTGGTAAGTTTGATACGCCCGTTGAGCTGTTTTTCCATTTCTTGCCCGAGCCCGTTACGGGTTATTTGAGCTTTCCATTGGGTGTTAGTTTCTTCCGCTTCTATATCGGCGGTAAGAGTAAGCAAATTTCCTTGATCATCATAAGTATTGCGTATGTATGCCCCCGGTGAGCTTTTCAGTTGCGTTCGATGGCCTTTATCATCGTAGGTGCTGCTAACCTGCTGTCCCTTATCTCCCGGTAAACCGCTGCTTTGTATTTCTTCAATAACACGTCCGGCCGGGTCTCTTAGCAGTTTTACGCAATTATCTTGATTGCGGGCTTCTACAAGTTGTCCGTTTTTATTGTATTCGAATTGTTATTATATTTGTGTATTATGAAAGAAAGAGAAATAAGAGCTGTTTTTGATAAAGAAACAATAACAGTATATCAGGCTTATAGAAAAGGAATTGCTTTACCTGCTGTAAAGGCTCAAACTTTTGTGTCTCCTTTTAAAGTGGAAAGAATGACTTGGATTAAACCTTCTTTTTTATGGATGATGTATAGGTCCGGATGGGCTGAGAAAGAAGGACAAGAGCATATTTTAGCAGTTAAAATAAAACGAGAAGGTTTTGAATGGGCTTTGGAAAATGCTTGTTTATCTACATTTAAAGAAAATATATACAAAACTCATGAAAATTGGAAAGAGAAATTGAATAGTACCCCTGTTCGTATTCAGTGGGATCCTGAAAAGAATATTAAACTGGAGAATTTAGATTACAAATCTATTCAAATAGGATTAAAGGGTGAAGCTGTTAAAAAATATGTAAAAGATTGGATTGTTCAAATTGATGATATTACAGGTTTTTCCAAAGAAATTCATCAACTTATTATAAATAATGAGATAGGAAAAGCAAAGGATAAACTTCCTAAAGAGAAAATTTACCCTTTGCCTGATTTTATCAAACCCATTATTAATGCTGATTTATAATTTTTTGGATCAAAATTTTAGCTGTATTACTTAAATCCTCATAAGGAGATTCTAAATATCTTTTTAAAATATTCAGAGTTTCATCATTAGATCCCGTTTTATATAAATTCCATAGGCATTTTTTCCAAATGGGAACTATAAAAGTTTCTATATCATTAGTATCATTTTTATCGAAATTATTAATGCCTAATATTCTGATAAAGTATTTTCTATTTTCTGTATTTAACTCTAATGAGTCCAATAATCTTTCTAAAAAATAACTAGGTATCCAATCTTTTATTATTAATTGCTTATAAATCTTATCAAGATTATTTTTAATATATTCATTATCATTTAAATATTCCTCAATATCTAAATATTCTTCTATTT
>NZ_LZHM01000023.1:0-1589 GCF_001690875.1 Gilliamella sp. wkB18 | reverse complement strand
TTGTGTTTTCATCAGTTATTACCTGTTAGTTAAAATTTGTTAATCGATTCTGTCACTGCTTCGGCTTATGGCTCGTATCAGCTGTATATTGGTATGACAGTAAGTATGGAAACACTTTTTTACCCCGCAAATCTTAAACTTAACAGTAATCTAATGAATTAAAATAACTTTATAAAAAATAACTACCACTCTTCCCTGCTTTCAAGGTTAATTCACCGTAATCATTAACATTATAATAATGAGTCCCTCTGGCTAATTCTTTACCTGTTGCAGCTGCTTCAATATCGAAAAAGTTAGGATACAAGCTATAAATATCCTTATTTTTTATCCAATTTGGCACATTTTCCATGTGGTAACGGAATGATACCATTCTCATACCCTTAAGTTGATTATCGACTTTGGTAATCTTGTCAACCACAACCCGACCAAAGCAGAAGTTAGTGCCCCCCCACCAATCTACGTATTTGCGACCTTCATCCGTTAAATTATAACGGTACAGAGGCTTATCGCCGTCATGACCAACCAGCTCTTCGGTAAATAATCCCTCTTTGGCATAAAGGGCTAATCGTTTATTTAATTTATGATTAACATAAATTGGGTCACGATAATGTAAATCTTTATGATAACCAGGCATATATTTTATAGTATAAGGATACATATCCTCAGTTAAATCTCCCACAGCCAAACAAACTGATTTATAACCGCTTGGATTATAATAATCATTGTCATTTTGTATCAAAGTTTTATAATCGGTAAAATCGCACCCTGTCAGTAACGATAACATCAGTAAACTACTACCTAATATTAAGACTTTTTTGATTTGTGTTTTCATCAGTTATTACCTGTTAGTTAAAATTTGTTAATCGATTCTGTCACTGCTTCGGCTTATGACTTGTATCAGCTGTATATTGGTATGACAGTAAGTATGGAAACACTTTTTTACCCCCGAAAATCTTAAACTTAACAGTAATCTAATGAATTAAAATAACTTTATAAAAAATAACTACCACTCTTCCCTGCTTTCAAGGTTAATTCACCGTAATCATTAACATTATAATAATGAGTCCCTCTGGCTAATTCTTTACCTGTTGCAGCTGCTTCAATATCGAAAAAGTTAGGATACAAGCTATAAATATCCTTATTTTTTATCCAATTTGGCACATTTTCCATGTGGTAACTGAATGATACCATTCTCATACCCTTAAGTTGATTATCGACTTTGGTAATCTTGTCAACCACAACCCGACCAAAGCAGAAGTTAGTGCCCCCCCACCAATCTACGTATTTGCGACCTTCTTCCGTTAAATTATAACGGTACAGGGGCTTATCGCCGTCATGACCAACCAGCTCTTCAGTAAATAATCCCTCTTTAGCATAGAGGGATAGTTTTAAATTAAGCTCATTATTGGCGGCGATTTTATCCCATGCATCATCAGGATCAATTTCGCCTTCAATATATTGAATAGTATAAGGATACATATCTTCATAAACCTTACCGACCCTTAAACAAACTGATTTATAACCGCTTGGATTATAATAATCATTGTCATTTTGTATCAAAGTTTTATAATCGGTAAAATCGCACCCTG
>NZ_LZHM01000022.1:0-3115 GCF_001690875.1 Gilliamella sp. wkB18 | reverse complement strand
AAGCTGTTAGCTCTTTAAAAAGAAGAAACAGACAATCTGTGTGGGCACTTGCGAGACGAAAGATTAAAAGTCTACGGACTAAAAAGATTAAGAAGTCTTGATAAGTGACACTGAAGATTCATTTGAATATGTCAGAGACAGTTATTGAGCATCAAACTTTAAATTGAAGAGTTTGATCATGGCTCAGATTGAACGCTGGCGGCAGGCTTAACACATGCAAGTCGAACGGTAACATGAGTGCTTGCACTTGATGACGAGTGGCGGACGGGTGAGTAATGTATGGGGATCTGCCAGATGGAGGGGGACAACAGTTGGAAACGACTGCTAATACCGCATAAAGTTGAGAGACCAAAGTACGGTTCCGCGAGGACGTGCGCCATTTGATGAACCCATATGGGATTAGCTAGTTGGTGGGGTAAAGGCTTACCAAGGCGACGATCTCTAGCTGGTCTGAGAGGATGACCAGCCACACTGGAACTGAGACACGGTCCAGACTCCTACGGGAGGCAGCAGTGGGGAATATTGCACAATGGGGGGAACCCTGATGCAGCCATGCCGCGTGTATGAAGAAGGCCTTCGGGTTGTAAAGTACTTTCGGTAGTGAGGAAGTTTTGGGTATGAAAAGTGCCTAGAATTGACGTTAGTTACAGAAGAAGCACCGGCTAACTCCGTGCCAGCAGCCGCGGTAATACGGAGGGTGCGAGCGTTAATCGGAATGACTGGGCGTAAAGGGCATGTAGGCGGATAATTAAGTTAGGTGTGAAATCCCTGGGCTCAACCTAGGAATTGCATTTAAAACTGGTTATCTGGAGTATTGTAGAGGAAGGTAGAATTCCACGTGTAGCGGTGAAATGCGTAGAGATGTGGAGGAATACCGGTGGCGAAGGCGGCCTTCTGGACAGATACTGACGCTGAGATGCGAAAGCGTGGGGAGCAAACAGGATTAGATACCCTGGTAGTCCACGCTGTAAACGATGTCGATTTGGAGTTTGTTGCCTAGAGTGATGGGCTCCGAAGCTAACGCGATAAATCGACCGCCTGGGGAGTACGGCCGCAAGGTTAAAACTCAAATGAATTGACGGGGGCCCGCACAAGCGGTGGAGCATGTGGTTTAATTCGATGCAACGCGAAGAACCTTACCTGGTCTTGACATCCACAGAATCTTGTAGAGATATGAGAGTGCCTTCGGGAACTGTGAGACAGGTGCTGCATGGCTGTCGTCAGCTCGTGTTGTGAAATGTTGGGTTAAGTCCCGCAACGAGCGCAACCCTTATCCTTTGTTGCCATCGATTAGGTCGGGAACTCAAAGGAGACTGCCGTTGATAAAGCGGAGGAAGGTGGGGACGACGTCAAGTCATCATGGCCCTTACGACCAGGGCTACACACGTGCTACAATGGCGTATACAAAGGGAGGCGACCTCGCGAGAGCAAGCGGACCTCATAAAGTACGTCTAAGTCCGGATTGGAGTCTGCAACTCGACTCCATGAAGTCGGAATCGCTAGTAATCGTGAATCAGAATGTCACGGTGAATACGTTCCCGGGCCTTGTACACACCGCCCGTCACACCATGGGAGTGGGTTGCACCAGAAGTAGATAGCTTAACCTTAGGGAGGGCGTTTACCACGGTGTGATTCATGACTGGGGTGAAGTCGTAACAAGGTAACCGTAGGGGAACCTGCGGTTGGATCACCTCCTTACGAAGAGCTCGTAAGTGTTCACACAGATTGTTTGTTTAGAAAGAGTCACTTTATTGGGTCTGTAGCTCAGGTGGTTAGAGCGCACCCCTGATAAGGGTGAGGTCGGTGGTTCAAGTCCACTCAGACCCACCAATTCAACTTGATTTTGCTAGTTTAAGCTTTAGGTTGATGAAGTGAAAAATTGGGGCTATAGCTCAGCTGGGAGAGCGCCTGCCTTGCACGCAGGAGGCCAGCGGTTCGATCCCGCTTAGCTCCACCATTAAAGTAGTCTCTTAGAAAATTATTTTTGTGTTTACTTAATTTAGTTATTAAGTGAATAGAAAGATAAAGCTCTTTAACAATAAGGAACAAGCTGAAAGAAACGAGTTCTCGTTTTGCTGGAGGAATCGATATGTAAATATAGGTGACTGAAAGCGAAAAGAGAAGAAAGCGTAATTAACCAAGACAACTGTGAGTTGTAAGGTTAAGAAATTAAGCGTACACGGTGGATGCCTAGGCAATCAGAGGCGAAGAAGGACGTGTTAATCTGCGAAAAGCGACGGTGAGCTGATAAAAAGCGTTATAGCCGTTGATGTCCGAATGGGGAAACCCAATGTAGGTAACTACATTATTGTCTGATGAATCCATAGTCAGATGAGGCGAACCGGGAGAACTGAAACATCTAAGTACCCCGAGGAAAAGAAATCAACCGAGATTCCCTGAGTAGCGGCGAGCGAAAGGGGAGGAGCCCAAGCGGGTAGCATAGTATATTAGTGGAAGCGTTCAGGAAAGTCGCACTATAGAGGGTGAAAGTCCCGTACACGAAAGTATATTATGTGGAAGCTTATAGAGTAGGGCGGGACACGTGATATCCTGTCTGAAGAAGGGGGGACCATCCTCCAAGGCTAAATACTCCTGATTGACCGATAGTGAACCAGTACCGTGAGGGAAAGGCGAAAAGAACCCCGGGAGGGGAGTGAAATAGACCCTGAAACCGTGTACGTACAATCAGTGGGAGCATGTATCATTAGATATGTGTGACTGCGTACCTTTTGTATAATGGGTCAGCGACTTATATTCTGTAGCAAGGTTAACCGAATAGGGGAGCCGAAGGGAAACCGAGTATTAACTGTGCGTTAAGTTGCAGGGTATAGACCCGAAACCCGGTGATCTAGCCATGGGCAGGTTGAAGGTTGGTTAACACTAACTGGAGGACCGAACCGACTAATGTTGAAAAATTAGCGGATGACCTGTGGCTGGGGGTGAAAGGCCAATCAAACCGGGAGATAGCTGGTTCTCCCCGAAAGCTATTTAGGTAGCGCCTCATGAGTAACTGTTGGGGGTAGAGCACTGTTTCGGCTAGGGGGCCATCCCGGCTTACCAACCCGATGCAAACTCCGAATACTGACAAGTTTAATCATGGGAGACACACGGCGGG
>NZ_LZHM01000021.1:0-1506 GCF_001690875.1 Gilliamella sp. wkB18 | reverse complement strand
TTAAATAATCCAATACATTGCTGGCATTTTCTGTCATTTCACTATTTAACGCTTCCCATTTTGGCAATTTGTCTTCTGAATCAAGCTTGCCATACCATTCACTTTCATAATGGATTAACATGCGACTAAGTGCCGTGGCTAATACCGGCTTAGCAATAAGCCCTTTAAAACTGTCCGTTGTTATCATCGCATATTTTGGTGAGTTAGCACTGTATTGTTTGTCTAATATTGTTAATGTCTCTTTTATTGTTGGCGTGTATTGTTCTAGTGATGCATTATCCTTATTTCTGCTTAAGGTTTTTTTAGCACTAAGGTAAATTTCTTTCAGACTGGCATTTTCTTTAATTTGCTTAAAATCAAACCAATCCCAGCAACTCACTTTCTTCACGCCTTCGCTTTTAGTTGATAGCCAACTTGACGATATAGTGGTATTTTTATCGTCAAGTACTTTTTCTATTTGTATCCATAACGTATCTTGCTCATCCACCGCTCGATTATTTCTTGTTTTAACCTTATTATCTCCCATATCAAGTAGTAGTGCTGTGCCAATATTATAATTGCTGCTCGTTAATTGGCTTGCTTGTAAGGGGTGTTTGCTCCATGCCACTGTATTTGTAGCTAATTCAATTTCACCATTAGATTTTGCTTTTTTTGCTATCTCCTGCGTATTTTCAATCCATAATGTTTTTTTGTCTGTTGCAGAGGTTTTAATTTCTATTTGTAACCAGTTTATATTGGTTTCTTTACTTAGCACTTTTATTTTAGTGCCTTTAAGTGGTGTTCCAACGGTTGTGTCTGCTTGACTTGGTAGTGTCAGTACTTTAACGCCTTTTGATATAGCTAATAGTGTTTTATCTTCATCGGCTAGTTTTCTCGCCTCTGCTTGAGTTTGGCTAATGTACTTTGGTAAGTCTTCACAGGTAAAACACTCAACATGTAAATTCGGTTGAAATTCGCTCCCTTTCATACCTTGTGCAAGCGGTAGGGTTTCTATATCAATATAATTCCCCTCTTTATCTTTTTTTTTATCAATCGCCTTATCTTGATTATGACCAATATGCCCAACTAAATCACCTGCTACAATTGGAAAAGGTTTATCTAATACCACAACCTCATTATATTTTTTACCTCTAATTATATTTTCAAGACAACCAAAATAAACGTATTTTTTCCCTGCTGGTAAAGGAATAGTGGGGTTTCCATCTCGAATCACTTCGATTAATTCAACAAAATTTTTCGGTTTTTTGGTACCGGATATTTTAATTTGAGTACCTTCAGGTAGCATGGAAATAATATTTTTTTTATTCTCATCCCTTATTCTTATCCCTCTGGATTTGGCGAAATTGCTATCTTTTCCAGTTATTTCAACTATCGGAACAGTGAGTGGTTTTTTAGTCTGATTGTAAATCCAACCGATAATTTTATTTCCCTTATAATCATAAGGTGTTAATTTAGGTATCGAACAATACCCTTCCACTAAAGACGAAACAGCATACCATTTATAAT
>NZ_LZHM01000020.1:0-7853 GCF_001690875.1 Gilliamella sp. wkB18 | reverse complement strand
TGGGTAAACACTAAAAGTGGCGCACAGCAACACATAAAACGAGTTAGCCCATGGCACTGGTCAGGTTTTAAAACGATAGAAGAGAAGGCAACGGTAGGCGAATTATCTGATAAAATCAGCAAAAATAACGTTGCCACCTTAGATTTAGCCGATTACACGCCGGCGATGCGAGAATTACAGCAAATCTTAACCGGCACACTAATATATTCAACCCAACGAAAAAAAGACCTACCGCCACCGACTTTTACGGATAGGGATTTAAAGGAAGGATTACGCAGAAGTTGGACAGCGGAGCAGATAGGGCATTTACTGATAAGATATGAAAGTGAATGGTATGCTGATGAAGGGTTAAGCAAATGGAACGAAGTTGATGAGCTATTTGAAGAAGAAAAGCAACAACAAAAAGCGCTTATTGAAGCGGGATTAGATAAACTTGGCATCACCGAGCCTTATCAGCGAGATTTTGCCATGAAAAAAGTGGACGAAGCGCATGAACATGTCAAAAGCAACTGGCAACTAGAAAAAGAAGAGCGCATTAAACCCTCACTGTGGTGGAAAAAAGTGGCGCAAGCTCAAACTCAAAACTCAACTGCAAACACAGAAGCCAATACGCCTAAACTATCCAATCTATCCGCAGACGGCAAGGCATGGTTTATTCATCCGGTGGCGATGGTGGATTTATTTGTAAAAAAACATCCAATTATTTTATTAGACCAAAATGAATATGAACTTATTTTTTTAAATCAAAGAAAAAATATGGATTTATTAACCGATGCTGATTATGAAGAAGTTGCAAACGAATTAGGATGTGAATCAAAAGCACTTAAAGCTGTAGGTATAAAAGAAACAAAGGATCAGAGTTTTTATACCCATTTAGGGGATCATGTTCCTAAAATATTATTTGAGAGACATTATTTTCACAAATTAACTAATGGTAAATATGATGATGATCCTGATATATCAAATAAATCTTCATTTACTAAATATGGTTCCTATGCGAAACAATATGAACGATTAATAAAAGCATATGCTTTATCACCTAGAGAAGCTCTAATGTCAGCTTCTTGGGGAAAATTTCAAGTTATGGGAGCAAATATGCATTCAGACAAATTAAGTATTGAAGATATTCTATATAAAATTAGTCAGTCAGAAAAAAATCATTTAATTACACTAAAAGGTTATTTATTGAAGAATAAAAATGCCTTGGAAGCATTAAAATCAAAAAAATGGGATTCATTTGCTTTGTATTATAATGGAAGTGGTTATAAAAAGAATAATTATGATATTCTTATAAAAGAAATCTATGAAAAGCTATAAACAAGTAAAATATTGGAATTATAAATGAATAAAATAATTATATTCAGTGTACTGTTAGTGAATTTTGCATTTGCTAATACAACAAAATGTGATGAAGACTCATTTGAGCAAGTAAATATAACCACTTTTTCTGGTAGTCATATGAATTTAAAATATCAATATTGTCCATATTTTAAAATCGAACCAATAGATTATATGGGATATCAATTATTAACTATTAAAGTTGATAACCAATTATATACTTATAAAAATAATGTTAGTGATAATGGGTATTCCAGTAGAGAAATGTTCTATTCTAAACTAGGGGTATTTGGTATTGCTGAAGCCAATACAGGAAATTCTCCTTTAACGATAACATATTTGACTATTAAAGATAATAAATTATTTTTATTGGGGAAAATCACGTTTGAGAGACGTATGGGAAACATAATTGGTGAGCCTTATATTGAAAATAGAAGTGATGAAACTAATAAAATTATAGACAACATGTTTTTATTAAATAAAAAAAATATTTTGGGAGAATATCCTTTAAATTTTTATGAAAGTTTATTGTTTATTTTTGCTGATAAATTCAAACAAAATATTTCAAAATATGAAATAAATAAATTGTTAATTAAGCTATCAGAATATCCAGATTTGAGTAATTTTTATAGACAAAAAATCTTTTTTAAAGATCATTCTTTATGTACATATAATAAAAATCTAATTGAAATGGATGCCTTTGGTTGTCAAATAGGAAATAAGCAATTATCCATTTGTTATAATTATTTTGATAAAGGTGATCTAATATACAGATATGGTAATAAAAATAAAATAGAATTAGAGTTGCGGAAAGAAATTTCAGATCAGAAAGTTTCAATAAATCCATTAGTTTTTAAAAAAAATATTTGGCATTATGAAGTAAATACATCTCTTGATAATGCAGGAATTTTAATAAAAAAGAATGGTAAGAATATTACGTTTCTTAAATGTGAAAATGACAGTGCAGAACCTTTAATATTTGATCCTATATGGGATTAGTGTTCCCTGTATACACAGGGATCCCCCTTTATCTTAATGCGAAAACCCTAACCCCACTTAATTGATAAAATTTTAAGTGGGCTTAAAAGCAGCAACCTAAAAAAACATGGCTCACTAAGCTTATCTTAAATTTCAATAAATTAATTTCAATTAAATATTGCAAATTCTATAAAAACCGTGTAATTTTCATGCCCAATTTTAGTTATCATTATTGATTATTAAAATTACCGATAAAAACAGATAAATATGACAAAACTAAATAAAAATAAGTAGCAAGGTAGTATAGGTAAGGATGTCACGGTTGTTAGTATATCAAATGCCCACATTATGCAGCATGATATTCATTCATTTGCATTGGTTTATTCACAATAAATTTGATTATTGTCCCTTACGGTTTGGTTTTCTAATAAAAACAAAGCAATCACGCTATCAATGTAACAATCCTCAACGCCAGATTTATGGCTATCTATTCATGCCCCTTAAAACAACTAATCATTAATCCATTTAATGGGGTAAAACGCACTTATTAAATTGAATGCGAAGAATGATAAGGAAAAAAAGTGGTGCAAGCCCAAAACGCCAACCTCAACATGGCCGCCAAGCAAGATATAAAAATTGACAGTGTCGATGGTGAACTAATCATAACCGCCAGTGAAAAAATCACCTTAATTTGTGGCGGTTCATACATAAAAATCAGCGAAGAAGGCATTGAACTGGGCACGCAGGATAATGTCTATCTTAAGTGTAATGTCATGCAGAAAATGGGAACAGCACAAAAAAATATTCAAAACGAATTACCGTCCATTTGTAAGGGGGTACAACAAGACAGTGCTGAAAAACATGCCATCATTGTGGAAAGAAAGTAATGATTAAAACCATATTAGACGAAGAAATAAATCACGTTATTGCTAAGCAAATTCAGCAACTGGGTAAAATGTATTTATTAGTTGATCCCCAAATCAACGATAATTTTTTCTTCGATAATTATTTCGAATTTGAAACAATCGTACCGATTCGTGATAGGCAAGATACCGTATCACAAGATCATGAATGCTTGCAGCTCTGTGCCATACCTAAACAAGCAACCTATATCAAACAGCTTATTATCGAAATAAAAAATAAAAAATCGGCAGCGATAGCGCTTATTGCTTCACCTTATTCGATTAAATATATACAAAATCACCTTAGTAATGCGATGTTGATGTCATACAATGGAAACAACTATCTTTTACGGTTTTATGATCCACAGGTTTTAAAACATTTAATTGAAATATTGGATCAAGAGCAATTAAATAACCTATTAGGTTGTATTGAATATTGGAATTACTGGCAAGATAGCTACACCCAATTGCATCATAAACCTAAATTAATCTTATCGGATATCAAATATAAGCTATCACCCAAACAATGGCAAAAAATCAAAATAGCACAAGTTTACAACACTTATGAATATCAGCTAGTCAAACAACAACAAAAACCTTTATCCAACACAGAGCAACGTACATTAAAAAAACTATTAGATTGGACATATAAAGTAACATTTTATCGACCTAACCAACAAAAAATGGACGTGATTATTCATTATGCAATGGCACAACCTGAGCAATTTTTCAGACAAATTAATGATGATTTATTATTTGAATTAATGACAAACCAAAACATCAATCAACTTGAACAATATTTAAAGAATTTAGATTAGGAATAAAACATGACAAATCTGGAAAGCTTAGTTAGTTTAATATTAGCAGCAAAAATCAAGCAAAACGATTCAGGCAAACGATGCCCCAAATGTCAAGAAAAGGAAGGTGACTTAATTGTACTGCCAACTCGCTTATCAATTTCTGGCTTTATGGGTAAAAACAAAACACTTAAACATAATCTTAAAGCAGACGTTGAACTGCCGCCTTTACCTGATTTTGCTCAACAAATGGTATCGAATTTGCCATTGGAACACTCAAAATATTGCATACAAATGTTAAGGCAAGGCTATTTATATGTCCTTGTCGATTACAAAAGTGGCGAAAAAAAATGGCGTGCTTTTACCTCAAGCCCGACGGGTTGCTTAGTAGAATATAACGATATAAACAAAGTACCAAACACGCCACCAACCTATAGCTGTAACATTGCTACAGACGGAGCTGATGCTTCTTACATCAGTTTTAAAAACAGTAAAGATATCTTTAAAATTCATTTTTTATTTAGCCCTAACAAAATAACCAATAAGCGGTTAGAATTTTACCAAACCACGCCTGAATTTGAACTAAATGGTCTAACGCCAGAACAAATCCGAAGTGGTCAAAAATCCATAAAAGACGACGACCTACTATCCAATATTTTAGAGTTATCAGCGGCTATGAAAATAGCCGAACAAGAATCGTTTTTACATAGCAAAAGTCCCTATGATTTTAGAACAGGCGAACGAGACTATGCACACCAACAATTACAGGTAATACACTATATTTACACGCAACGCACCTTTTTTTATGATAAAGACATCATGCAATACTATTTTCGTTATTTATCGCTCTATAAAAAATTAAAAGAGCGCCAAGGTGCAGCTATTGTAGTGCATGATGCTATCGGCATAACTCAAAGTTTAAATAAACGCCGTCATCAAGCCCTTGAAAAAGTAATGAAACCATGGATGGAATACGAAGATGCAGAAGGCATATCCAACGAACACCGTTTAATCATTTTAAGGCAACTATTAGGGTTTAAAGAATCCTTTCATCAACACCGAATCAAGCAGTTAATCAAGCAAGTTAAACACTGGGAAAAGTATTCAAACTGGGGCGATGATAAAATCATGATTCCTTCTATTCGCGATATGGCAAAAAGCAAAAGAAGAGAACTTTTTCAAAAAGTCGAAGAAGGATTAATAGAGCAACAAACTGAAAAACTATCTAAAGAAGAGTTTAAAAAATTTTATTGGGATCGGCTATCACAAGAAAAATTGGACAAATTTGAAAAAGAATTTAATGAGCTCAGTCAAGATGTAGAAGAACTGGCAGAAAAGCGAACCGATGATTACATAAAATGGTTAAAATCGAGCCAGCTAATTGCTGCATTAGATTTATATGACCAGACACAAACCATAGATGGCATTATGTTTCAATTACAAATGAGCGTTTGCCTATGTGGAGTAAACAGTTCAGAAAAAGTTAGGCAAATTATGGATAAATGGTGGCTTGAACCTCAAATAACCCAAGCCAATTTATGTATGCGCACCTATCTTTTTAACAACAAAAATTTAATTGACAAAATTAACGAATATCTCGATATTCAACAAAAAATCGCAATCAACGAATCGAGTGATGATAACAGACAAATACCTGATGTAGATAAAGCCATTAGCTTACTAAACACACTGACAGATCATGTTAATCAAACCGGTCCAGTGATAGAAAGTATGGCAGCGCGCGGCTTTCCAATTGCACTGTTATCGGTGACCTTTGCCGATTTAGTTAGAAGTTTTTTAAGGGTAACCACCCAAAGATTTAACCAAACGATTCAAAACCGTTTAGGCAATCTAATTTTTGCAGGCATTAGAACAAAAGCGCTTGAAATGTATGAATCAGGCTATAGTATTAATGGACATACATTTAGAGCCACACCCAGACGGGGTGCTCCGCAAATAACACGTGTTGCTCGTAACAATTTTACCAATACCGATTTAGTTAATACCAAAATCGCCATGATGGTATTTGCATTTACTGGCTACGAATCCGCTAAAAAATTAATCAATGGTCAAAACAACCCACGTGAAGTTGCCGAATTAACCGCATCATTGATGACAAGCACCGCCGCAGGAGTGCAAATATTAACCAGCGCAATACAAAGCTGTATCGAAAACAACCCAAACTCAAGAACCGCCGCGGTTACCTATACTGCATTTGGACGATACTTTTTATGGTCAGCAAGTTTATCGTTGATTGCAGGGGGGATATCGGGGGTATTGGATATTGAAAATGGTAAAGAGGCAAAAAAATCAAATCAATATATTATAGCTACAGCATATTTTGCTAGAGGTCTTGCAACCATAGCGCTAAGCATTTCCCAATTTGTGGTTGTTTTAGGCACATTAGTGCCATGGCTAGAGAATATTATCACAACAAGTATAGAGCGCACCATTTGGGTAAGTTTAGCCGAAGTGGGTTTAACCATTGGTCGATTTGCTATTGGCGCTCAAGCTGCAGCTTGGCTGGCTAGGATTATTTTTTACGCCTCAGTAATTGTTGTTATAGTTGGTGTTTGTTTAATTATTATTGATGATAACGCCATGCAAAAATGGTTTGACCGCTGCTGTTTTAGTAATAAACTTGAACGTAAAAAATTTGCTAACTTAGGCGAAGAATTAACCGAGTGGCATCAAGCACTACAGGAGACCTTTTAATATGTACGTTGGTGAATTTTTATTGTGGTTTGGTAGCGCCATAAAAGCCGAAACCCGCAAAAAATTAAAAATGGGCTATACCAGTGGCGATATGACGCTAAAAGAAGTCCAAAAAAACTACACTCAAGAATCCGTCAGTAATAACCCCAGACCAATAGGACCTTACTATGCCTATAACGATCGCTACTTAGAGATCCGTGGCGGCATGTTTGAAAATTTTCGGGGGATTTTGACTTGGATTAGTTTACTTATATTTACAATTCCTGGAATAGCTGGATATTTTGCTTTCAAAATAGCTTTTAAAATCCATAATAATCAATGGGATGAAACTAAAATAGGATCTGGTATATTTGCTATGATTTTTTTTTCAATCATTTGTTTAATTGCAACTTACTTATTTATCCGCTATTTCCGCTATATTTACCGATTTGAACTATTTACCATCCGCCATATTCGGGTACGGTTTAATCGAATTACAAAGCAAGTATATATTCAACGCCCTAAATATTGCGGTGGCACGGTGGTATTTAAATGGGAACATATTATGCCCGCCAACTTTGGCGAAACCGGCTCAGACATGGGGGGGACTAATGTCGTTAACTTGTTTACTTTTCACCCTTATAAAACTGGCTTTCCGGTTGCTCAATCCGTCGGTATTGGCAAAAATACTTATAATGCCCAAGATTATAAAGACGAATGGGAATTTATCCGCCGGTATATGGAGCACGGACCCGAAAACTTGCCAAAACCACGCCTAAGCACCCATTTACCCATGCCCTTTCATGGCTTTGAAGGGCATATCAAACCCATGATTCATGCCTTAAAAAATGCCCCAACGGCATGGGTGTATTTACTGCTTATTCCTGTATTTTTAATTTTATTACCGTTTTACACGGTGGGGTACTTTATTTCGGAATGCCTGTGTTGGCAACCTCGATGGTCGAAAATAATACGCCAAGCAGGTCAAATGGGCAAACCGATCCCAAAAGAAACCACTTTAGCGGACTACCCCCCTAAAGTACAACAAGCCCTATTAGATAGCCGTTTGGAATGGAGCGTGCGTGACGAAAAAACAGGAAAGTTAGTTGATTATGGAAATTCATAATATAAAAACACGTTTTAA
>NZ_LZHM01000019.1:0-2993 GCF_001690875.1 Gilliamella sp. wkB18 | reverse complement strand
GTGCGACAAGGGCGTGCTTATGGCACCTAACTTATTGATTTTATTCAATAAAGTTAGGTGGGCTATTAAAGTGAACAACTTTAATTAGCTACCCTTCACAATATCTGAGTAGGACGTTACACATGTCCGAAAGGATATTGTGTAACCTATATTCGGTAAAGAATAATTTTTAGTCTGTGAGAGACAAATCTCATATATTTAAAGAACTAATTCTTTGGACAATTCAATTAATCATATCTGATATTCTGGAATTTCCAAGGTATTCAATAAGAAATTATTGAATTGACCAAGGAAACGAAAGAACCCATCAGCATATAGTTTAAGCTAGAATTGACCTATTGTGAAGTTAAATAAGTGCACAAGCTGTTATTATCATTGTTGGCATATTTTATAGGCACTATGTTATATAAAATATGAGTCAACCTGTTATATGACTAACAGTAGCCTAGGGATAGTGCGAGATTGGCAACGGTCTGGTATGGAGCTTCCTAACAATGTACCCCCTTGAGGAATAGCAAGGTTAATGCGTATCGTGAGGTAACATTAAGTAATGGCAAGTAGCATGTCATGAGGGGCTAGGCTAAATAGAAAGATGAACGTAAGTGAATTGCTGATAAACGTCGTGAATTGTAAAGAGCTTAAGCTACTGACAAGCTCTAACCAAAAAGGTATATAGTGGGATATCTCTTTTTACATTGGGGATACGTCATCATAAACACTATCGGCGAACAGGCAGCATCTTAACTATTTATGTGATAATAATGGAACTTGGTAAGCCTGTATTTCCGCCGAAAGGCAGGTAGAGCGCAAGCGATACTGTTGGGGGTGCAGGTAAGGGAGGTTAGAGAAAGCGAATGATTGGCTGTAATGGCTGATATAGGGTATGAAACATGACCTAACCCGAAAGGGTGCAGACTTCTAACTGGTCTTTCATCGTAAGATGTTGGCTAATCCTTTTGTGGTCATTTCTTCGGGAATGATTGGGTGAGGAAGGAAACAGGCAAGTTAAACAAGCCCATTTCCCTACTCTAACAATTTTACCATGTGACAGAGAAGTAGAATTTATTTGGTCTACTGAATAATTCTTCTTCTTGTGGTCCAACACGAAGAAATTATTCACACAAAGCCAAGTAGATTTCTGCTTATTTCTGTTACTACAGGAGTAAGTATGAAAGAGTACACTAAGTTTAACCAAAAAGTTAAAAGTAGTCCAGCTCCAGCGACTCCTGACATGAATGAGCTATGGCACACTATAGATTGGGTCAAAGCAACAAAACATGTTAAAGGGTTGCAGGTACGGATTGCGAAGGCAACAATTGAAGGTGACTACCGTAAGGTTAAACGCTTACAAAGGTTACTAACACGCTCAACGTACGCCAAGCAATTGGCAGTGCGAAGGGTGACGGAAAACAGAGGTAAAAGAACGGCAGGCGTTGACAAAGTAACATGGTCAACACCAAAGAGTAAATGGGAAGCGATTGCAACGCTGACAAGTAAAGGATATAGACCGAAGCCACTAAAGCGGGTTTATATTCCGAAATCGGATGGAAAGAAGCGCCCATTAGGCATTCCGACCATGAAAGACAGAGCAATGCAAGCGCTGTACTTATTTGCTTTACAGCCTGTTGCTGAAACTACAGCAGATAAAAACTCATATGGATTTCGCATCAACCGCTCAACGGCGGATGCGATTAGCCACGTGCATAAGATATTCTCACGCAAAGGGAGTCAAATGAGACAAACGGCGCAATGGGTATTGGATGCCGACATACAGGGATGTTTTGACCATATAAGCCATGATTGGTTAATTGAAAATATTCCGATGAATAAGCGGATATTAGCAAAATGGTTAAAATCGGGTGTAGTGGATATGGGGCAGGTCAAGCGGACGGAGGAAGGTACACCGCAAGGGGGTATTATTTCACCGACTTTGGCGAACATGGCACTGGATGGTATGGACGAACTATTAACGAAACACTTCGGTGTAGTAGGAAATAGACAACGGCGAGCCAATAAGGTGTATATGGTTCGATATGCGGACGATTTTATTATATCCGGAAGTTCGAAAGAATTACTGGAAAATGAAGTTATACCAGTAATGCGTGAATTTTTGAAAGAGAGAGGATTAACCTTATCTGAAAGAAAGACGCGCATTGTTAATATCGAGCAAGGATTTGATTTCTTAGGGTGGACAGTAAAATCATTTAAAGGCAAATTGTTGATTAAACCAAGCAAAAAGAATGTGAAAGCATTTTATCGCAAGGTAAAAGAGACAATAAGTGCAATGAAGATGGTTAAGCAGGACATACTAATAGCAAAATTAAATCCAATGTTAAGGGGATGGGCTAACTATCACCGTAGCATTGTTGCTAAAGAAACGTACAGTAAAGTAGACCATTTAGTCTGGAAAGCGATTTGGCGTTGGTGTTGTCGAAGACACAGTAACAGACGGAAACGATTTGTAAAAGAGAAATATTTTACAAGGATACAAAACAGGGACTGGATATTTGGCACACACACAATAAATCGACACGGTGAAAAGAAATGGATGGAATTACTGCTGTGCAGTAAGACAGAAATTAAACGTCATGTAAAGGTGAAATCGGAATACAATCCGTTTTTACCTGAATGGGAATTATACGGCGAAACGCTTTACCAAAAACGGATGTACGAAGATTATTCGCACAGAAGTCAATGGCAAAGGCTGTATAAAGAACAAAAAGGGCGTTGTGGATTATGTCAGTTACCTATCACAAAAGAGACAGGTTGGCATGACCATCATATTATATACCGTGTACATGGGGGAGATAATAAGCTGGAAAACAGAATATTATTACACCCTGTATGTCATACTAAAGTTCATGCACTGAAGTTAGACGTATTGAAACCGACTTAGCAATAAGTTAATAGGAAGGCTTGAGCTGTATGCGGAGAAATTCGCTCGTACAGTTCTTAGGGGGCGGCGACACAGTAATGTGTCGTTGCTACCCGAC
>NZ_LZHM01000018.1:0-15744 GCF_001690875.1 Gilliamella sp. wkB18 | reverse complement strand
AAGCATAAGATAGACATAACGCTTTCTCCTTTTCTCGCCTGATTACTAAGCCATTCAGTACTTTACCGCCTGCTTTATTCCATTTCGGAAACTCATTACAAGCTGCTTTATAATCACCGTTGTTCAAATGTTTATACATTGTTGATTTCCGCATGTTTGAACAACCGCAATTAAACGTAATCGAAGTAACAGCATCAAAAACAGGTTGAGGCAAATGAAAACCATTAGCGTAGCGATTGACACACCGCTCCGCAGTTTTGATATCACCAACCCAACGCTCCGCTATTTCCTCGTCTGTGTAAGCTTTTTGCTGAATGTTACCCGTTGAGCCGATACCTACTGTTAACACATTAGCAGGACAATAATATGGCTCTCTTGCGCATGATTCAGCGTTACCGATTATTTCAAGCCCTGCTTTGCTTGTTCTGATTTCATCCTGATAATTAGCAATAACAATACCGATGATTACTGAAACACTACAAATCGCACTCGTCGCTATTCTTGTTGTGTTTTTCATAGTATTGTTCTCTCAATTTTTTTTTATGATAAAAATCACGACGCTTATACAGCCAATTAATAATAAATGTCGCTATTGATAAAATGATACCGACAATAATCGCAATATCATTCAAACTGAGCGCACCCAATAGCGTACATATTCCGCCCCAGAAATAGGAAACGGGTGATGTATATTTATCCATTCTTGTTTGTTCTGATTTTTTTTAGTTAATGATGTGACAGCGTACTAGCTAAATGTTAGTTATGTGTGTGTGTCTAGCTTTGCTGTCGATTCTGTAGATGTTGACGACATCAATGTCGCCGACATGCGTGAAATTTGGACATAAAAAAACCGCAATTAAGCGGCTTCATTTAATAATTTTATTCGGCAATAAATCTATAAAAATTAAAATTATTTAGATAAAAAGTGTTGACCTTTATTATAGGTTAACCTATAATTATAACCATCAAGTGAGGGACTTGATAAGGTAACCCCCCGACCTAAGACGAGGGCTTAAGGAGAAGAAAAAATGAAATTTTTAATCATATTTCTTCTACTACTTGTAAGTTTTCCGGCTTTTTAAGTAGTATCAAAGGTGGGGCGAAAGCCCTACCGATGTCCTTAAATATATCAATTGACATTTAATAAATCAAGGTAATTTTATGGCAAAATCAATAACAGAAATTCAAGCAAAAAGTGACCAAAAACGTGGAGTTAAAGTAAAAGGCTTTAAACTACACGTTGATGATATCGCATTAATTGAAAAAGCAAGTAAAAGCCTAGATATACCCCAAGCTCAACTTATTGTTGATGCTGTGAAATTTTACCTTGATAATAAAAAGCCTCTTAATTGAGGCTTTCTTTCAAATTCAGCAATGATCGATGTTCTTGTAATGTTAACTCATTGAGATATCGCCTTGGATTGCCGCACATCCAACAAGAGCAAGCTGTTGGTGTTGTCACATGCCTTTTTAGCGATTTTCTAGAATCACCAGAATAAAAATCGTGCTTTCTATTATCTAGACATCGCTTAACTTGATGTCGTCTATATGCTCGTGTTCTCATAAAATTACTCACATATGGATAGCAAAAAGCCCAACTATTTTAGTGGGCTTAAATTCTATGCGTTCAAAACCGCATCATATATATATTATCTATCCGTATATCCGTACAGTCAAGTATTTATTGAATATTACAAGCCTTTCTTGTTGCTGTGATTTGTAGATCCATACCTAACGCATGAATAATTTTAAGCATAGTGTCAAATCTAGGTTTTTTCGCTGATAACGTTTTATATAGACTTTCTCTTCCGATACCTGCTTCTTCTGCTATTTTTGTCATACCTATTGAACGAGCTACATCATTAAGTGCTGCAATAAATTCTTCTGATGAAATATCCTCATGCAAAAATTCTGAAAGATACATTGCTCTTTCTTCATCAGTATTAAGGAATTTTGCCGCATCAAATTGCGTCACTTTAACCATTTTTAATCTCCTTCCAAAGTTTTACCGCTTTGTTTATATCTTTCTTTTGTGTTGACTTATCACCACCACATAATAAGAGATAAGTAATATTTCCATCTTTTGCGTAATATACTCGATAGCCTGCACCAACAGTAATTCGCATTTCGTAAATTTCATCCCTTAAAAATTTATGATCACCAAAATTACCAAAAGCAGCTCTTCGAATTCTTGCTGTTATTACTGTTTTTCCTTTAGAATCTTTCAAGCGTTCTAACCAGTTTTCGAAAATTTCTGTTTGGTTAATTATATTCATACATACACCAATCTTGTATTTATTAAATATTGTATACTTTTGGATACAATAATCAATATTTATTTTATTAAAAAGGGCGTAAAGCCCTTTGTATTGTGTTATTTGATATCTGCAATTAATTTTTTATTAAAATCTTTTAGGTATATTTTATGCATCTTATCTATGTTTAACAAAAATTGGGCATGTTCATGTTTTACATTGAACATGATAATATCTTGATCGTTGTGGTTCCTGAAAATCTTTTTAATAATTTCGCTTTCAGTATCTCGCCTCAACGTTAAATACATCTGGGTTACTTTTAACATTTTTTCAATTTCTGCGCTTATTAAGTAAAGTCTATCTTTTCTTATATGTTGAATACTATCAGCACCAGTTGCGTCACGTACCATTTTCCAAACTCCTTGCATGAATGCTTCAGTGTAGAAAAAGGCATTTGAAATATTATTAATGATATATTTTAAATCTTGCAATTGCTGTGATGTAATGTAATTTGACTTATCAACAACTGAGTATGCACCGGTTTTACGGATTTTTGGAAGTACATCATTAAATACCCAATCTTGAAATTGTTTAGCTTCTGGCTTATTACTTCTAAATATCACTCGGTATAAGTTTGGCTCATTAATAAATACAACGTATTGATTACCGCCATTTGTAGGGAGGTAGATTTTTTCTACCCCCTTATTATCAATCTGTTTTGCTAATAAATCTTTATGGTTTTTGATGTCTAAAACACTACAAACATCTTTTAAGCAAAAGAAAGGTTCGTTATTAATTAATTGAATGCGAACCTCATAAGAAGATTGAAATTGAAAAACTGAAATTTGATTAGTCATAATATTGACCTCGGATGATTGGTTATTTTATAAATCACCACCAACACGCCAATATTGGAGGTGAACTAAGCAAGGTTGGCGTACTGGTTAATCATCCGAATCCAGCGAGCGGTTAAGCTCCCTCACCTAGCCCACCATAGACTAGATATAGAAAAACTGCTTACGCAGTTTGTGCGGATGATATTTGCCTCAGGACGCCAATCCCGACGTTAGATTTTGCTAACGTTTTTTCAATATACATCTTAATTATGTTCATTGTCAACTATGCCACCTTTGGGAATAATTCAATAATATGACCACGAATGAAACATTCAGCAGCAAACAAAATTTTTGTTATATCATCCGTTCTTTTACCCAATATTCTCGCTTGCTTACTACATGAAATTTCACGGAGATAAAAGGATGTTAATACTGCCCAATGCTCAATATTATCTGCTTTTAATCTTAAAACAGCATTATCAATAATCTGTGCCTCTTCTTCTGTTAAATACTGACGATAATCAAAATCCATTGGCGCACCATCAATACCCGCCGATTTTGATGGGTATTCTGTTCCCATTCTTTTTAAGACACGGGTGTTTTTCCATGCTGTTAAAATATCTTTAGTTTCTCTCATTACGCCCCCTTTTTTAATTCTTTTAATTTTTGTTTATACTCAGCTTTAATCTGCTTTATTTGCTCTACCGTGTATTTTTTCGGTTCATGATACCCTTCTAGCCATTCAACTTTTTCTACACCTATTTTTTTCACTAAATTAATTCTGTACTCAATGATGTTCCCTGACTTGTGATTGTTACATGCTGAACATTGCTTATGTACATTCAGCTCACAAAATCGTAACTCTGGACACGCACCAACGCTTCGATAGTGCCCTGCGTGATATTGACCCGTGTGATAGCGTCCACAACTAATACACGGCTCATTTTTGTCTCGCTCTCGAATGAATGCGTTAAATGCTGCTTGAGCGTCTCTTAAATGCTCTGCCCGAGTTTTAATTTTCTCTTTTGTTATTCGTGTTAATTTAATTCTGGTTTGCTCTTGAACGCTGTTATCTTTTGCATATTGAATAGCACAATCAATTGAACAAACCTTGGCGAGTGAGTTAAATAATGCGAACTTTTTACCGCAGTTTTTACATTTTTTCTGTTTTATTTCTCTCTTCATTGTCTGAACTTCGCTTTATTCTTGTAAAACTTACCGCAAGAGCCTTTTACTTCTCCGTTAACACCAACCAATGGTCTATTACAGACAAATAAATCCCAATCAACGTTATATAAACAACCCCCGCCACATTCGGGACATTTAAAATCTGCTTTAATTAATTTGTGTTTTTTCGGCATTGTCGTTAACTCTGTTTAAATTATGCTGATTAATGTATTCTCTGCGTTGTTCTCTAACTATTGCTCGCTCTAATTCCCGTTCTGTATCATCGTATCGTTTCAGTTGTTCCAAGTGTTCGTTTGATTTCATTGTTATTCAGCCTGTTTGTTTTTAAGTTTTTGATATTCACTATCTCTCGGTATTCTCAGTTCAAAACCGTTGTTGTACGACCATGTTTCAATCTGCTGTAAATAAAAATGCATTTCGCCAACATCTAATTCTGATGTTTTAACCAGCTCTTGAGTTGTAGTTATTTCACCTGTTATAACGTTTTTATGTTCAACCTCTTGATAACCTAAAAACATTTTTTTAAAGTCCGCTTTCACGCTCTCCAATGTGTAAACATCTTCTTTTGATCTCCTGTTGGCTTGTTTTGCTATATCGTCGTACCACATGTGAGATAGTGAATTCTGATCAATGCTTCGCTTATCTTTCCAAGTTTTTATTATTAGTCGATATCGTTTATCGCTTAAAACGAGATCAGCTAACAATTTAAAAACAGCTTTAATGTTTGATTTATGTAAGCAAACGTCCTCCATTACGCACCTACACATAAACATTTTTTACTCTCAAAAATTCGCTCGTACTCGTCCGCTTTCGCAATATCTTGCTCTAACGCATCTTTTTTACCTGCTCTGATTCGATATTTCAGAATGTTACCGAGGCAAAAACCGCTAAATTGCTCAACTGTCATACAACGTGCGATAATATCGATAGATTCAACACCGCTGATGATTTGATAGTGTTTTGGATTTTTAATGTTGTCATTCATCACTAAACCTTATTGTTGCTGTTGTTTTATAAACCATTTTCGTATTAACTCCCTTAATTTTGTCTTATCTTCTTCTGAATATTTTTTAACCTTTTCAGATAGTTCTAATTTAATTTTTGATTTATTAGCTCCCTCGGTATTTATCGCTCTCACATAGTCGTATGCTATTTTTTCTAGCATGTGATAGCGTCCCTGAGGACAGTGGTTAATGCGTTGTAACACTAGCTCTACCCTTTTTTAACATTTGCTTAATGCTAGCAATATGCATCATGCTTTTACTTGATGCTCCCTGTTCAGTTTTGCATTCCAACATTGCAAACGTATTTTCTGGTTTTGGCAGATAATGATTAGCTCGCTCTTGTGTTAATAGCCCTGTAAAAACGGCATGGTTTATAGCATCAGCACGCTTTGCTTTATCGCTACCTTGAGAGACAAACACCTCGATAGCTCGTCCGTACATCATCGATTCGTCAACCATTCGCTCATATGCATCAATAAACGTTCGTCTTGCTCCAATTTTGTCGCCATTTCGGTAGACAATCTCAGCTTGTGACCACGCTTTTGCTATTTCATTAGTCCAAACAACGGTATTGGTTTCATCGCTAGCAAGTATTGCAATCGACCATGCTTCATCTGGTGATAAATGATTACTTGAACCGCCCATTAGCTTGATTAAATCCGCAGGTTTCGGCATAAACTGGCTTTTACGCACCCAAGCATTAGCGGCAGCCTTTAACGATTGAATCGGATATTGCCCAAGTGTTGACCAGTAAATATTGACCTTGACAGTACTTGCTTGTTGTCCGTAAATCTCAAGCAATCCACCAATAACCGCTAAAAATTCATCTGTAATCTTTGCCATGGTTAAGCCCTCATACTCTCTAAAACAGCCCTATTACGTTCAGAAAGGGTCATGAATTTAGATGGTGCACTATTCGTTGCCTGTTGATGATTATTCAAATATCTATACTCGAATGTTTGCCAACCCCGACTTAAAGTCATTTCAATAAGTTCGTTAGCGTTATATCCAGCTTGTACAGCTTTGTTTAATTCTCGAATTAGATAATTAACAGCGCCTTGGGTTAGCGGTTTCTTTATCGATTTTCTAAATTTAATAAAATCATCAATAAGATTTTTTTCTAACACGCCATCAAGTCCAGAAAAATCGAATCCGTTAATAACTAGGTTATTGACTGGTTCTTTGACTGGTTCAATAATATGACTGGTTATGGGTGCAGCATTTGCACCATGGGATGGTGCAGGAGATTCACCACTAGGTGCAGGATTTGCACCACTAATGGAACCATTTGCACCATAGGGTGCAGGATTTGCACCACTAAAATTGAGGTAATAAATATTAGATTTATTTAATCCATTTTCTGATTTTCTACTTTCAATTTTTAGTAATCCATCAACCTCTAATTGCTTAATATGATTTTGCACTGAGCGCTCAGAAATTTCGCATTGATCAGCAATGTAAGCGATCGATGGAAAGCATTCGCCTTTATCGTTAGCATTATCAGCTAGTTTAATTAAAACTAGCTTTCTAAGCGGATTGCCAACCTTTAATTTCATGGCTTCAACCATTAATAACATGCTCATACTTAAAGCTCCGTACATTTATTTTTTAATACATATATCCAACCGCCAACAGAAAAATCATTAGGTAATAAATAATCATCAACTAACTTAAATCTAGTCATTAAAATCACCTCGTTGACATGTTCTGTAATATGATTTATTCTGTTTCATGTTATTGATTCCCATTCAGAGATAACACGCCACTAACCCTAATTAGTGGCTTTTTTATATCATTTCATCAATTTCTAAGTATTTCTTCGCTAGCGTTTTTATTGATTTCAGCTCTGCTTGTGACACTTCTAACGAATCATCAGGAACAACTTTTAACCCTAAACAAGTTATTAGTTTTGCAATCACGGGAATATCATCGTTTTTTAATCTAGATATTTTTGACTCGCTCATACCCAACTCTATTGCAATAGTTGTCTGTGTTTTTTCTGCAAGACGTTGCAAGATTATGCTTTCAATCTTTCTCGCTCTTTCATTTGTTTTATTCGATAATTTTTCCATTGATTTGATCTCTGTTATTTTTTCGATACAAAGAACTATCTACCTTTAATTTTCCATTGGTAAATTCTTGTAGACGATACGCGTTTTTTTCTGGGATTATTTCGCCCCACTGGGAAACAGCAGCAGGACTAATCATCAAAGCATCAGCTACCTTTTTGGGGCTTTTAAAATAATTAATAACTATTTTTTTTAGCATAATTTAAATCCATTAATTTAAGACTTCTAAAATATTACATTGTTAGAAAACTTAAGTCAATATGATTTAAGATAACTTAAACAATAAAAGAGGTGTCAAATGACAACAGAAACAATTGGCCAAAGAATACGGAGGCGAAGAAAAGCCTTAAATCTTACGCAAAAAGACTTGGCTAAATCTTTACAGGATGCTAGCCATGGGTCAATATCACAATGGGAATCAGATACAACATCACCCAGCGCTAAAAATTTATTCGACTTATCAATAGCTCTTGAGTGTGATTTTGCATGGCTTCTGAATGGTGGAGAAGAATCCAATGTCGTTCCAGCGTCATTAAAATCTTTCAAGGTACCTTTAATTAGTTATGTACAAGCAGGAGTTTGGACTGAATCATGCGAATTAAGAGATTCAACAGGATTTGAATATATTATGACTTCATTGGAATTATCAGATAAAGCATTTGCATTACAAATAAAAGGCGACTCAATGGAGCCAGAATTTAAAGAGGGTGATGTTGTCATTATAGATCCAGCTGTTAAACCTATTCCTGGTGAATTTGTTGTTGCAATGAATGGCGAATCAGAAGCTACGTTCAAGAAATATCGAGAGTTAGGATATGATGAACATGAAAGAATGCAATTTGAGCTAATTCCGTTAAATACTGACTATACAACAATGAGTACATTAACCCAGCAAATAAGAATAGTTGGCACAATGGTTGAGCATAGAATATTTAGACGTAAAAGATAATAGTTCCAAATAAAACACAGCTAACCGCTTCGGCAGTTTTTGTAATAAACAATTAGACGGATATTTAAAATAAAAGGAGAAATAAATACGTTGTATTTATGAAACAGTTTAATTCCACCTAAAATTACTTGGAGATAATGATAAAGTATAAACAACATGATACACTGTATATACAAACAGTATCGTTGAGGTAAATATGATTACTTATTTTTTAAGATTATTGTTAACAGCAAGTTCAATAGCTCCCGTTTGTTTTACAGTATCATTTATTGGATTTATAAATAATAATTACTATTTATTATACATACCGCTTTTTATAGGTGTTTTTATTTGTGTTCTGTGTGTTGTAACTATTGGTTTAATAAATAAGCATGTGCAAATATTAAAGAAAAAAATTACATCTGTTACTCCAGCTAACAAAGAAATTACTAATTACTTTTTAGCCTATGTATTCCCCTTACTTGGTTCTGAATCAATTTTTCAAAACGCAAGTATGACTATTTTTTTCTTCGTATGCCTAATTGGATACACGCTTTTTTCTGAATCATACAATTTCAATCCACTTTTATCTTTATTTGGTTACAAATTTTATGAGGCTCAAGATTCTACAGGTGTTGGATTTGTTTTATTATCAAGAAACACTTTAGTATCGATAAATCCAAAAAAATCAATTAACATGAAACAACTATCTGATTATATTTATATTTATTATGATGGAGATGGAAATTAATATGATGTACTCATTATTTGCTATTATGAATGACAACGTTGCAACTGGTGTATTAATAATAAATATGTCGGCTAATACCCAAAAAAAAGTAACAAATATATTAAACCAACAGTTAAGCGTTTTTAACTCTCATTACAATCGTGAAATAGAATATTGTGCAGGTTATACGCCAAGCCCATCTGAAATATTTATAATAGATAATTTTACAGACTGTCGTGAATTATTTCAGTATACCTCTGGAGAAAAGACAGCAACGGAATTTAATCCCAAAAAACACTCTGCAGATAATATTAAATGCCTTTTTACGGGTAATTCAAAAACAATAATTTTACAAAATTTTGATAAAAAACAAGTGTTAAATGTAAATAAAACTTTATTTCTTTCAAACAGCGTTTTTGAATTATCTACATCCATTGGATTTAATTTACCCGATAAATTAGCTGGAGTAGTAACTGAAGATAAAATCAAGTTCAAATCACTTCAAAATTTGAGAAAAATATTTAATATGGACAAATATTTTAGAGAAGCCACAGAGGAAGAACTAAAAACATTTGTTGCAAATGATAAATTTTATACCGATCCAGGGTTTGATATCATCAAAATATCTGACACCGAAATTTTAACAAAAGTGGCTTTAATAAGTAAAATTAAAACAATGACCCACTCCATTTCTAATATAAAAAAATATGCCAAACAAGTGGGGTTTACTTTAAAAACAACCATAGATAATGGCGAAGAAAAAATAGTAATGCCTACAGATAAAAAAGAGATAAAGCTACTTTTAAGCTTTTTAAATGAAGACATTTTTAAGTCAGGGATGTCAAAACAAACATATAAATCAAACTCCAAAAGACCAATATAAACAAATAACTGATCGCCCCACTCCATTCGGGGCTTTTTTCTTTCACGCCTAAAATATCCATAAAGTAAACAAAGCCTCACAAAAAACAATTTAACACTTCATTAATCATATCCCTTATTACTCTAAAAATAAAAATCATAAAACACTTAAATCAACTTTAGATATCTAAAATATTTTATTGACAATTAATTTTAGATATCTTAAATTATTACACATCAAAACAAATCAACTTAACAAAAGAATTAAGCAATGCCACGAATTACTTAATTAGTTAAGCGAGATTCAAGTAGCTAGCTGAAGCATATGAAAGTACAGCGGTTTTGATAAATAGTCGAACGGCGCGACTTAAACCCCTGCGTCGGGTGCTTGGCGGGTTCATGAAGAACGGCAATAAGACACGATAAATTAGATTTCAAATTAAATAATTTTCACGGAGAGTTATTTAATTTGATAACAAAGAGGTAAAACATGGCTAAAAAAGAAATTGGAATAAAGCTAATTGTCGAAATTGATGATGACGGGGGGTATTCTCACAAACACAAGTAGAGTACGACCCAAAAAGTTTGAAATCTATAACAGATAAAGCTTTTATTTCATATCTCAATGAAATGATGTCACAGCACGCACAGCCGATTGTCTCATCAGCTCTTGCGCTTGCTGAATTGAGAGAAAAATTATCATTATACGAATGATAAGTTGGACGATTAAATCAATGTTCAAATCAAAGCGCATTTTAACAAGTGCGCTTGAGTTTGAGATTAATAATAACTGTAGAGGTTAACATATGGATCTAATAGATAACAGCATTACCGAACCATGGAAAATAAATGCAGAATTACGACGACTAGCTCACAATCCAAATACTGACGCAAAAACACTTGCTGAGCTAATTAGATTTGGGAGTTCGAGCATCAGAGCAGCTGTTGCGTGCAACAAAAACGTATCGCGTGAAACTATATTAATTCTTTCAGAAGACATAGATCATGTGGTTCGATATGAAGCCGCTAGAAATGAAACTCACAAAGAGTGGCTTAGACGTCAAAAAGCCTTATTTCTACCATTATCAACACTGTAAATTGAGGTAGGTCTATGCTATTACATAGAGCTGTAGAGAACGCTTACGAAAATGCCTATTGTAAAATGATGAACAATACCGAAATGCAAGACGCTAGAGATGATTGGATTGAGGCTAGAGCCGAAGAGTTAATAAAAAATTTCGGTAACGACAACGATTGGCAAATTTTAGAACTACTAAAAATAAAACTAGAAAGTAACAGCATTGATTTTGACATTTACAACCAATTTATAACCGATATTTGCTACTCACAAGCCACGCTTGAGTATAACCAAAATTTTTGACAGTTCGGCGAGTACATGCAAGTCCTCTTGCTCGTGAATTTAGTAGCGGGCTTTTTTACAGAATTAGCAAGTAGTTAGCGATTATAAGGAAGGAATGAATAATGAATAAATTAACACCGCAAAATAAACATCAAGAGCACATGATACAGATTTTATTAGCAAAAATGCAGGGATTAACTGTTGAACGCAAAATAAACTATGTTTGGAGCTGGTCAAACCCTAATGACATTTTTTTAGATTCAGAGTATCGCATCGCACAGAAACCAACTCCTCTGCCGATCACGCGTGAAATTTGGGCGATGATTGCTGAAGAATGGAAATGGGCATCAATGGATAAGAGTAAAGACGTTAACTTCTTCACTCATGAACCAGCTATCTATAAACCAGATGGGATCTGGGGATTTAATGTTGGGAATTATTGCCAGAGCATTTTAGCTATCAACACTAACGGAATTAATTGGGAGCAATCACTCACAAAACGACCTGAGGACGTCTAAATGAACACAATACCTATTGACTACGTTGGCTGTAATGTACATGAAACAGACCGATTTAACATTAATTACAAATTAACAAAGGGCGAACAAATATACGCCCTTTTTTGTACCTACATTTTGACGCTGGGCGGATTATTTATGTTGTTTCGCTGGATGTTGGAAGTGGCGACGGAGTGAAGATAATGAAACAAGGTATTTATTACGATATATCTAACGAAGATTATCACAATGGCGCAGGTATTAGTAAATCGCAACTAGATTTAATTGAAGAAAGTCCCGCTCTTTATCAGTGGGTAAAAAATGCGCCAGCTGATAAAAGTAAAATGTCATCATTGGACACGGGGACAGCTTTTCATTGTTTGCTATTAGAGCCTGATGAATTTAAAAATCGCTTCATAATACCTAAGCCAATCAATTTAAGAACCAACGCAGGAAAAGCTGAGTACCAAGAGTTATTAAAAACGGCAGAAGAATCAAATCAAACCATTATAACTAGTGAAGATTATAAAAAATTGCTTCTAATGCGTGATAGTGCAATGGCTCATCCGTTAGCTAAATGGATTATTGAAGAACAAGGGCGTACAGAATCATCTATATATTGGAATGATATTGATACTAATATTTTGTGCCGATGCCGACCTGATAAGTTTATAGAAAAATTTAACTGGGTGGCAGACATAAAAACATCTGCTGATATTGAGCGATTTTATGCTCACTCATATGACTATCGCTATCATGTGCAAGACTCATTTTATAGTGATGGCGTCCAATCTCTTGTTGGAGAAAAACCTACTTTCGTTTTTTTAGTAGTTAGTACAAAAATCAATTGTGGTAGATACCCTGTAAAAACTTTTATATTAGATGAGATCGCTAAAGAGATTGGTCGTAAAGCCTATAAATCTAATTTATTTAGATTCAAACAATGTACAGAAGATAACAATTTCCCAGCACTTCAAACATTATCATTGCCTTATTGGGCTAAGGAATTAAAAAATGAATGAACAAAATCAACCTCCTATTGCTAAATCTGACCTAGAAAAAACTCAACTAACAAATTCAGAAAAAAAGCCAACAACATTAGCTGAATTAATTAATTCTCCAAAAATTAAAAACCAATTTGCCATGGCACTACCAAAACACATGAACCCTGACAGAATGGCAAGAATTGTTACAACAGAAATTCGCAAAACTCCAGCATTAGCAAACTCAAACATTCAAAGCTTTTTGGGAGCGGTTGTTCAATGTTCACAATTAGGTTTAGAACCAGGAGGTGCCCTTGGGCATGCCTACCTACTTCCATTTGGTAACGGTAAAGCAGCGGATGGGAAATCTAACGTACAGTTAATTATTGGCTATAGAGGCATGATTGATCTTGCTAGGCGCTCTGGACAAATCATCAGTATATCAGCAAGAACAGTTCGAGATGGTGATGATTTTCATTATGAATATGGTTTAAATGAAGATTTAAAACACACCCCAAAAGCCGACGAATCAGCACCAATCACATATGTTTATGCTGTTGCTCGCCTGAAAGATGGCGGCTCCCAGTTTGAAGTAATGACATTCAACCAAATTGAATCGGTTCGCAAACAAAGTAAAGCTGGGGATAAAGGTCCTTGGATGACGCACTGGGAAGAAATGGCAAAAAAAACAGTCATCCGACGATTATTTAAGTATCTACCTGTTTCAATTGAAATCCAGCAAGCTGTAGTTTTAGATGAAAAAGCGGAAGCCGGCATAAGTCAAGATAATGAAATGATTTTAGACGCTGATTTTTCTGTGGTCGAAGCATAACCGTCCTAGTGACGGTTTTTTTTATTAAAAGGGAAGAGTTATGTTTTGCAAAAATTTAATAATATATGAAATCAATAATATTGATATTTTAAATAATATCAATAATGAATTATTACAGAAAATTACATTTACTCCGTGTTCACCGAGTGATTCAGTAAGAGGTGGTTTTATTTCACCGCTCGGCAATTCAGACGAGTTAATGATTGATATTCAAGGGCAAATGCTACTTAAATACCAAACTGAACAAAAAACAATTCCTGCGGACGTTATTAATCGTGCGTTAAATGAAAAAATAGAAAAGCAAGAGCTAGCTCTATGTAGGAAACTAGGTAAATGCGAAAAATCATCATTAAAAGATGAGGTAATAATTGAATTGTTACCCAGAGCCTTTAGTAAATTTAATCAGTTTAATGTATGGATAAATAAACGAGATAAATTTATAGCAATAACAACGTCAAGTTTTAAACAAGCTGAATATATTTTAGCTATTTTACGCAAAGAGCTTGGTTCACTAGCATTAACGCCATTATCTATTGACAAACCACTTGAACAAATCATGACTACATGGGCTAAAGAAAATCTGAATTTTCCACCATTTGTATTAGGCGATCAAGCAGAACTAAAGGATCCTCTTGAAGGGAATGGAATTATTAGCTGTAAAAACCAAGAAATTAACAGTCATGAAATGTTAGCTCACTTTGATTCTGGGAAATGGATAACAAAAATTAGAATCATTGATGATCGCGGTGTTAGCTATGTTCTAGATAATAATTTTGTATTCAAAAACATTAAATTTGATCAATCTGTTATAGATGAGAACGAGGACGCGTCACTTGATGATAAGAAAGCGCGTATAAAAGCAGATTTTTTCTTAGCCTCAAATGTCTTATCTAAAACAATAACTGAGCTAAAAGATGTACTAGATAAGATTATTTAATTTAAAAAACGTTTGGTATATGCGTTGATAATTAGTGTTAGCAGAGACACTGTCCGCAATTGCAGTTAGCCCGCTAATTTGAAATATACAAGCCGTATTGTTTGATAGACGGTAGTCGCGCCGTTGGCGACAGAGTGACACTCCCAAAATCACTACAACAGAGGATTTTAAAATGGCAATAATAAACAAATCAAACACAAAACAAAGCGAAAAAGATTACTGGCGAACATCAGAATCATTGATCAATGATGCGTTAAAACTGCTGAATATAAAAAGTTTTGATACTGATGTATGTTGCTCAAATGAGAGCGTGAAAATAAATAACGCCGTCTGTTATATAACAGAATCTGACAATGCGTTAGAGAGTAATTTATGGTTTTTGTCTAGTATCCCAAGCGGGACCGCATTTTGTAATCCACCATTTTCGCGAAAATGGGAATTTTTCCAAAAAGCGGTAGAGCAAGTTGACAGATGGAGCAGGCAGGTATTACTGGTTCTGCCCTACACCCCTGCCACAAAAGCGTGGAGTGAAAACGTACACGGACAAAACTGTATTATTTATGTCCCAGACGGTCGTTATCAGTATTTATTACCGAACGGTGAAAAATCAGTGAATAACTGTAATTTTGATACGTGCCTAATTCTGATTGTGCCGTTTAAATGTGGTAACGTAATTGTTAATTACAAGAGAAATTTAAGTACGTAAAAACATATAAATTAACAATATTTATTTTTATTTATAATTTGATACAACTTGATGAGGTAACCATGGATATTAGAAAGGTGACGGCAATGAATTTTTGGAATAAATATCCAGATAACGTGCCAGAAAAAGAAAACGGCATTGCTCAAAAGCTGTGTATAGTACGTATTAGGTTTTTAAATAATTGTGGTGAATTATGCGAGTCAACAACATATGACTGGTATGACGAACACGCTGAATTCGATGAGTGGATAGATGATTATGTTGGCGAATGGTCTGAGCATGATAACGATGAAATAACTCACTGGATTTATGCAGATGAGATACCGCTACCTGAGGGGTGATTATGATTACAGATGAAGAGTGGAAAAATTTAAAGTCGGGGGATGTTATTTGGTTTACGCTCGAAAGTGCATTAAAACCACAAACCCTCATAATTGCAAAAATAACTGAAAATAGTGTTTATTGTGACAATACGAGAATTAATAAAAAGAGCTATTTATTACATTCGAGTTTGAACAACGCTACGCAAGCAGTGAATTTTAGATTAAAGATGCAAAT
>NZ_LZHM01000017.1:0-2845 GCF_001690875.1 Gilliamella sp. wkB18 | reverse complement strand
GGCACACTAATATATTCAACCCAACGAAAAAAAGACCTACCGCCACCGACTTTTACGGATAGGGATTTAAAGGAAGGATTACGCAGAAGTTGGACAGCGGAGCAGATAGGGCATTTACTGGTGAAATATGAAAGTGAATGGTATGCAGATGAAGGGTTAAGCAAATGGAACGAAGTTGATGAGCTATTTGAAGAAGAAAAGCAACAACAAAAAGCGCTTATTGAAGCGGGATTAGATAAACTTGGCATCACCGAGCCTTATCAGCGAGATTTTGCCATGAAAAAAGTGGACGAAGCGCACGAACATATCAAAACCAACTGGCAGCTAGAAAAAGAAGAGCGCATCAAACCCTCACTGTGGTGGAAAAAAGTGGCGCAAGCACAAACTCAAAACTCAACCGCAAACACAGAAGTCAATACGCCTAAACTATCCAATCTATCCGCAGACGGCAAGGCATGGTTTATTCATCCGGTGGCGATGGTGGATTATTTCCAAGAAGAAAAAATAGATATTATTGTGTTTTATATTTATTTAGATGGTCGAATACAAAAATATATACCGTCATTTATTAAAGATGAGAATCAAAATAAGTATCGCTATGTCATTGTCGATGGACAAGATAACAGGTATAAGGTTTGTGAATTGGAATATATCAAAATTAAAGAGAAATTTTCAAAATCAGTTATCCCTAATCAAACGAAAGATCATTTTAAACCAGGTCCTAATGATAGCGCTTCAGATGTAAACGATGGTGATACTAAATATCGAATTATTTATGCCACTGGTAAAATCGCTGAATGGGGCTACCATTCGGAATATGCGAAAAATAAAGTTAAAAACAAAGAGTTGCCACATAAAAATTCATGGCGAGTTTTTGGTGTAACCGGCAATGAGGTAGAGTTGATAAGAATGCCTGATTCATTAAATGCGCAATATGGCGATTTAAAGATTGAATATAGTTTCCATAATACAAAGCGCCGTTACGCCAATCCAGCCTTGTTTGCTGCCATGTTGGGGAGTTTAGCTGTTTATAAAAAAACAGTTATCTCCACAGGTAGTGCTTTTGAATGGGGCTCTTGTTTTCCAAGTACATTGCATATTAACGGCATGGCTATTGACTTTGAATACAGTTCGAAAAAAAGTAGTGGTGGTTATTACGGTCATTCTTCTGAACAATATAAAAACGATTTAGCCTTTTTGAAGGCTATGTTACTATTTTTTGTTAAGGTTCGGGTTGGAAAGGATGATCATTTTAAAGAATTTAGACAATTATCCGGTGTTGTAAACGGAGGTGAATTACATGACTCTCACTTTCATGCTGACTTTTCACTCACTAAAATTGAAGAAATTAAGGAATAGCTTATGAAACATTTATTTTATATCGGTATTATTTTTTCTTTTTTTAGTACATGCTGCTACAGCCAACAATTTAATATAGAAAAAAAATATCGAGGCAATTCATTTCTCAATAAAGTAGATATGCAAAAATTAGAAAAAGATTGCTCACGTGAAGACTATATAAATTCTGATTATTCCATACAAGTAGAAATGGATAAACGTTGTCCATTACATAAATTTGGTAATTATTTTAGCAATGTTCTTAATTCGGTTGATAAAAGTAAGGTGATCTATCAGAAAAATGGTTTAACCCTAAAATTAAGCAAAGAAGCTTTTAGCTTCGTGGAGGAAGAAGATGATTATTCTGGTGCTAAATTGACTTTATCTTTAATTCAAAATAATGAAATTAAAGATCAAATAACGCTTGCTAATACTTTTACGAATATAACGAATTTTCTTGCTGTTGGTTATCAATATTATTATATTGCACCAAGTGGTGATATTTATACTTTATCCTTATTTGAAATGGATAGTGGAGTTGGGCCTCAAACTTGGAAGCATTATAAAATTGATGAGAAAAAATTAAAATTTGATTTATTACAGATATATTACGGTAGTTATCAAATTACTTATCCTGATGATTTTAGCGTAGTACCTAACCCTGATGATATTATCGATTATAACAGCAGTAAATTTTTGGAATGTTTAAATGATGAAACTAAGGAAGGATGTAATAGAATACATCTTTATTTTTATTATTTAGAATTATTAAAACAAAAAACAACGTTATTAGTTAAAAAGAAGAACGCGCCCAAAAATAACCTCCCATTAATTAAGAAAAAGATAGATAAACTATGTTTAAGTAAACATAGCATATTATATGACGATATAAATTCTTATTACCCTATAGAAGTCTTTTTATGTGAGATAAAAGAATTAAAGCAAGAAATCAAACAAGCTGAAATAAAGCTAGCAAAATAGGATTGATTTAAAAAAATAAATAGTTTGTAACCATGTTAGGGAGTTTAGCTGTTTACAAAAAAGCAGTTATCTCCACAGGTAGTGCTTTTGAATGGGGATCTTGTTTTCCAAGTACATTGCATATTAACGGTATGGCTATTGACTTTGAGTATAAATCAAAAAATAACCAAGGTGGTTATTATTCTCATTCTTTTCAACAATATAAAGACGATTTAGCCTTTTTGAAGGCTATGTTACTATTTTTTGTTAAGGTTCGGGTTGGAAAGGATGATCATTTTAAAGAATTTAGACAATTATCCGGTGTTGTAAACGGAGGTGAATTACATGACTCTCACTTTCATGCTGACTTTTCACTCACTAAAATTGAAGAAATTAAGGAATAGCTTATGAAACATTTATTTTATATCGGTATTATTTTTTCTTTCTTTAGTACCTGCTGCTACAGCCAACAATTTAATATAGAAAAAAAATATCGAGGCAATTCATTTCTCAATAAAGTAGATATGCAAAAATTAGAAAAAGATTG
>NZ_LZHM01000016.1:0-57569 GCF_001690875.1 Gilliamella sp. wkB18 | reverse complement strand
GTGAATGGTAATTTAACCAAATCCCTCAGTAGCTATGCTCAATTAGACAGCCGATTTGGTAGCAACAACTACCGTCAACTTGGTGCGCAAATAGGTTTGAACTATTCATTCTAATAATTTAAAAAAACTCAATAAAAAAAAGCAGCACTTAATTGGTGCTGTTTTTTTATCTATATTAAATAACTTATCTAATTAAAATAATAATTAATATTATCTCTGACATTATCATGATTAATGAAGCTTTGTTACTGAGCAAATGAAGCATATAAATAATTAAGTGTTCATTCTGTTTGATATTAATTTAATCAAATAGTTAACCTAGATTATCTTAAAGTTAAGGAATGGAATAAGAAATCAATTCTTCAAGATTATACTAGCACTCAATTTAATTTAGCGGCGCTTTGTCAAAGTGGTTCAGATTATATAAAATCAAAATAGTGATATGAAAAAAGTATTAACGCTGAATTTTGATACAATCAAGCCTATAATTACAGGCTTGATTGAGATATGTCAATAAATATTAAATTTTAATAAGTAAATAAAGGCGCTTTCCATATTATTATTAATAATTATTTTTAATTGTGATTTTGTCTTTTTTTGATTGATTTAAAGTACCAGTATAAAACAAGATAAGCAGTACCTGTAGATAATAGATCTGCTGTTGGTGCAGCAACCCAAACACCATCGAAGCCAAAAAATAGCGGCAAAATATATAATGCGGGTAATAAAATTAATATTTGTCTTGATAAACTTAATAAAATAGATACTTTTGCCATACCAATGCATTGAAAAAAGCTTGTTGTTACCATTTGAAAGCCAACAAAAATAAACGAGAGTGTAGTAAATCGTAATGCAATAGCCGAAAGTTGCACTAAATCTTCCTCGGAACTAAAAGCTCGCACCAACATATCTGGAATAAAAAATCCTAACACAAAACCGAGCGAAGTCACCACTGTAGCCACTTTAACAGCATAAAAGAAAGTCTTTTTAACGCGATCATAATTTTTAGCACCATAATTATAACCAATAATAGGTTGCATACCTTGGTTGATACCAATGACAATCATAATCACTAAAGTAATAAGCCGGTTAGCATTAGAAAAAGCAGCAATTGAATCATCGCCCGACACATTAGCAAGTGGAGCATAACGATTAAGTTGCCAGTTAATAAACACTACAACGATTGATGCTGCCATTTGCATTGAAAAAGGCGATAAACCAATTGATATTACTGATTTCGCAATTGAAAAATCAAGCTTAAAATTACGGCGATACAGCTTGATATTACTGTTTTTATTTAAAAAATGTTGCATAACAAAAGCAAAGCTAATCATCATTGAAAACGTCGTTGCCAGTGCTGCCCCACGCATTCCCCAACCTAAACCAATAATGAAAATTGGTGCTAAAATAATATTGGCAATCACACTAACAAACATTGTCAGCATGGCTTTAAAGGGATAACCACTTGCACGCATCATATTGTTGTAGTTAAAAGTGAGGGTCAAAAAGATACTACCAGGTAGAAAAATCTCTAAAAACTCTCTAGCATAAACATGGTTAACGGGGCTTGAACCTACAAAGTGTAATACTGGATCAATAAAATAGAGTAATGTAGAAAGTGTGATTCCGCTTAACACAGCCGTTAACATAAACGATGTTCCAGCAACTTTTTCGGCTTTGTCGTTTTCACCACGACCTAAAAAAATTGAAATTCGACTGGCCGAACCAATTCCAACTAACATACCAATTGCCGCTGCTAAATTCATTACTGGTAGAATAAGACCTGCAGCACTTAACGCTTCACGCCCGATCCAATGACCAATAAAAATGCCATCAATAATATTATAAAGTGTATTAACAATCGTGCCGATGATAGCTGGTAATGCATATTGCCAAAATAAAGCGCTAACTTTTTTATGTTTAAAATCATGATAAATATCGTGAGATTTCACCATATTTTTTATTCCCACTGTAGAAGTTGTTAAATTCTTAAGAAGTTTCAGATAAGATAGATGCCTAAGTATCAATTTGAAATTCATTGGCTATTAGTCTAACAGACTTATTAATTGTTGATAGCACTTTTTCAACTCTTTGATAAAATAGTTCATAATTTTTGTGATCTACATAGGAATCCCCCAAATGAGCGTACAAATAGAAAAGATCATACTACATAAATTAATTAGAAAAAATGACACTGAAATCGAACTACAACTTCGTGATTCAATGCTCGGCAATGAACAAGCAGTGGTTAATCTCATTGAAGATATCAACCGCATCTATAATAATAAAAGCAAGGCCTATGGGTTATTTAATAGTGAAAGCTTATTTGAACAATCATTAAAAGAATTGCGACTAGGTAATCAAGATTTTTTACATTTCAGTCAAGAATCAACCAAACAACTACGAAACGAACTTGCCAAATACCCTTTTGCAGAAGGGGGAACTGTAGTATTTTGTCAGTACCGTTATTTAGCGGTTGAATACTTAATTATTGCGGTATTAAATAGTTGTTTAAGTATGCTAGTTAATGAAGACTTAGATATTAGCGAAACCCAATACCTAGACATTGACCATGCCGATATTATTGCCCGTATAGATATGACCGAATGGGAAACCCAAGCCGACTCAAAACGATATTTAACCTTTTTAAAAGGACGAGTAGGGCGAAAAGTATCTGACTTTTTTATGGACTATTTAGGTGCAAGCGAGGGATTAGATGCGAAAGCGCAAAACAAAACACTGGTTAAAGCGGTCGATGATTACTGCCAAGAAATGCAATTTGACAAACAAGACAAAACCAACGCACGTGAAAGCGTCTACAATTACTGTCAAGCACAATTACAAGCTGGTGAAGAAATTGAACTAAAAAATCTAGCCAACGAACTACCAACAAGTGACGATAACAACTTTATCGAATTTATTAAAAATAGCGAATATGACTTAGAAGAAACTTTCCCCGTTGATCGTAGTGCATTGCGCCAACTTAAAAAATTCTCGGGCAGCGGTGGCGGATTAACCTTAAGCTTCGATTCAAATTTGTTAGGTGAACGTATAAAATGGGATCCACAGACTGATTCACTGGTTATTAAAGGTGTACCGCCTAATTTGCGTGATCAGTTACAACGCAATAGCGGCTCGAATTAATTATCCGTTAATCATAAACTAACAACGTTATTAGGACAAAAAATGAAATACATTGGCGCACATGTAAGTGCAGCAGGAGGGGTAGATAACGCCCCGATAAATGCCTATCAAATTGGCGCAACCGCATTTGCGCTATTTACCAAAAATCAACGACAATGGCACGCCAAACCGCTCGAAACCGCCACTATCGACAGCTTTAAAAAACGCTGCGAAAAATATGGCTTTACCAACAAACAAATTTTGCCACACGATAGTTACTTAATTAACTTAGGTCACCCCGATAGCGAGCAGCTTGAAAAATCACGCACTGCGTTTTTAGACGAAATGCAACGTTGTGAACAATTAGGATTAACATTACTCAATTTTCACCCCGGAAGCGATCTAAAACAAATATCGGTTGATGAATGTCTAGCACGCATTGCCGAATCGATTAATATTACGCTCGACAAAACACAAAATGTGGTTGCTGTTATCGAAAATACGGCAGGGCAAGGCTCTAACTTGGGCTATAAATTTGAACATCTTGCGCAAATCATTGACCAAGTCGAAGACAAAAGCAGAGTTGGTGTTTGCATTGACACTTGCCACGCCTTTGCCGCTGGTTACGATTTACGTACCGAACAAGCTTGCCAAGAAACTTTTGCTGAGTTCGAAAAAATAGTCGGTTTTCAATATTTACGAGGTATGCACTTAAACGATGCTAAAAGCGAATTTGCTAGCCATGTCGATCGCCATCACAGTTTAGGCAAAGGCAATATTGGTGAAACTGCATTTAAATATATCATGCAAGACCCAAGAATTGACGAGATTCCTCTTATTTTAGAAACTATTGATCCCGATATCTGGGCACAAGAAATAAGTTGGCTAAGGGAACAGGGCAAATAATATGAAAAAACATAACCTAATGCTTATTATCTCTATGACTTTTTATTGCTTTGCAATATCAACTACGTGTAAATTAATAAAATAGATGAGTGATAATCAACAAATACTATGTTAAAAGATATTAAATATCTAAACAGATTTTATCTGTCAATTATGTAGATTCTGAAAAACTATTCTGCTTTACACCAGTCTTCGAAAGTTTTGAATCTAAAATAAACATGCAGAATAAAAATTTTAACTAAATAAAAATATATAATATAGGTAAAACTCGTGATCTTGTTTTGAAAATAGCTGCATTTCAGAACAAGCCTATTACGAGATTTGCGCTTATTAAGTTAATAAGCTATATCAGTCACAATGTCTAACTTCAATTGCAGCATTAAATTCATATGCTTTATAAATATTCAAAATTTATGAATATTACCTATTTGTATTGTCAAATTGAATTGCCACAAAATTTATCATATGAAGTTAACTTAGATAATATATTTGTATGCATTGAACAAATTTATAGCAATAATGATTAAAAATTTCAATAGATAGGAAGGTTATTTAAAGAGTTACCATTAGTATTGATTGTGTTTGAACGTTACTTATTTGGCATAGCTTACCTATTTTATATCACAGTATCGAACAAAAGCATTCTAAATATTAACAATTAGCAATGTGATAAAAAGAAAATTAATAAGGTTAATAAAAGGATAATTTTTATAAAATTGAATATAATAGGTATTAATAAATTTATTGATCTTCAATGATCAATTTTAGGTGTATTAACTGTATTTAAATGCTCGGATAAATTTTAATGTTTTGATTTTAAATGCATACAAAATAAGGTAATAGGTTGATAATATGAATAAGCAATTTAGAAAAATCTGTCAGTTTCTTGTTTTAACGCTATTGAATTTTTACAGTTATGCTGGAGATTCTCACTCATTGCATGCAAAAAACGATAGCCAATTATCATCGATTAGTAACGTTAATTTATATGAAATACAATATATTGATTATATTAAAAATAAAAGTAAATTTGCATTCATTCCTATAACAAATCAGATACTTGCACATGGTGGCAATTCTGTTATGGCGTTTCTTATTCCTCACGAAAACAACCATGTTGATCCTATTAATACTGAATACAAAAAAAAGATTTATCTTATTGAGAGTAAGTATCGTGAGATTTTGATCGCTAAAGCAGGCTTATCTGACTCAGATACTGTTTTCATTTATGATAATGTATTTAAACAAATATTATCTTTTGACATTCAAGATTTACAAGTTTTAGCAATTATTAACCCTAATAATAGCACTGAAGAAGGACCTTTTTATGAATCAGACTATCTTTTGGGGTTTGAAATAAATGCGGACAAATTAAAAAATTTTACGGAGCCTTTAGTTTATATAGGTAAAAAAAATCCTTTTACAAAATAGATTAGTACAACAATAAAGAACAAATTATTATAGATTTGAAACTTTGCTATGGCGAAAAATGATTAATTTTTTTTAATTTCAAGTGTAGTTATTAGATTAACTAATTCAGGTAAAATATCTAAAATTAAAGCAAGTTGCTGTATAATTAATAGATCATTACTTTTATGATTATCGCTATCGGGTATTTTTTCAATATAATTTATCACTGATTGCTGGATTTTTTTGTAATTATCATTAATCTTTTTATCGTTTAAAAGATTAATGATATAAACTGATACATCATCAAATAGCTCAAGAGCAAAATTAGTGATGGTTATGCCTCGATTTGCCCCTAGAGTTGAAAGGTAACTAATTAAAGTGTGATTAAGGGTTAATAAACGAAAGCCTTGCTCAATAACACTTTGGTCAACATGGGGTTCTTTGGTCATCAAACTAATTAATGACGATAAATCAGCGTTACTATCATGTGCTGCTCGTCTTGCTAAACGATACATTAGATCATTGGTTTTACCGGTTAAGTACTGTCGACCAATTAACGCCAAATAGTGGCTATCATCATGGCAAACACGATCAACTAATTTAGGAAGATTTCTAAATTTCCAATCTGGCCAAATAAAACTTACTGCGAACCAAGCTATAAAACAACCTATCAGCGTAGCGATAATGCGTAAGATAGCTACTTCAATACTGCTTTCTCCAATTAAGCTAAAGCTAAAAAAGACTAATAAGGTAATAAATGCAGTAGCATAAGCATATTGCGAATTTTTAAATAGAAAAAATAGCCATCCTGTAATGATGATTAAAACTAATTGTTCTTCAATGCTCGGGAATAAATAAGTCAATGGAATACCAATGATGATGCCTAATATTGTACCTAAAATGCGTAATTTTAATCGATATTTTGTGGTTGAATAGTTTGGTTGGCAAACAAAAAGACTTGTTAGAATAATCCAATACCCATGTGAAAGTTCTGAAAAATGAATGAGCATATACCCAACAAATAAAACAATACTCATTCTAATTGCATGCCGAAAAAGTGCTGATTGAACCGTCAAGTTTCGTTTAATTTTAATAAAAATATCAGAAAAACTAGTTAATTCTTCATCGATTAATCGATTATTTTCTTGTTCTTTTGAAAGATGTTGTTCTTTATCAATATTGGCAAGAAGCAGATCAATAGATTGCAGATTTTGATGTAAATTTTGCAATGATTTAATAAGTAATGTATCAGCTTTATTATTATTTTGAAATACTAAAATAGCTTCTTCTAGATATAAAAAATATCGATTAAACAGCGGATCGTGTTGATAAGTTTGATTTAGTTTAATTGCTAATGCTAATTTGGTACAGGCTTTAGCTTGTAGATTTAAAATTCGCGCAAAACGAAATAAAATATCACTGTGTTTAAACTGTAGGCTTAAAGCTTGGTAATCACCATGTGCAGAATTTGCTCGTTCATGAATATCTTGTGCTACAAAGTAATAACTCAACATTTTTCTAATGTAAGATTGTCCTCGATAGCTTTTTAAACGATCGAATAATGAGCGTTTAGTTTGATTAAAGGCATTAATTAATTGATTATTACTTTTGGTTAACTTTACTGTTTGCTTTTTAAAAGCATTTGTTTCATCTGGATCGAACATTGCTGCTTTTGCATCAAGATACTGCGCTAATGTCATAAAACAATTAGATAAAGTTTGTTGGGTTGTTCGGGTAGGCTGAATAATTGATTCAATCAACGAAACAACATTATACCATAGAGCTCCAAATAATAAAAAATAAGAAAACATATAATTATCGGTATATAGATTATGACCAAGCATGGTATAAGCTGCAATCAATAATGAACCAAATGCTATTACACCATAACGTTGCCCTAATGAACCGAGCATAATGAAAATAAATGTGGAAGACACCAACCCCATTATGAACATGAATGGATAGTCAAATAATAATTCTACCGAAAAAGTGGCTATAGCAAAACAAATCAGGGTGATAACTAAATTAATACACCGTGATAACAATCGCGTGTCAATTTCAGTTAATCCAGCAGCTACTACGCCTAACGTCAGTGGAATAACAAAGGACACTTGTCCAAAATACCACGGTACCAAAGTTGAGCCAGCTAAACTAATTAACATACGAATACTAAAAAGTAAATTACTACTGTAAAAAACTTTACGTAACGCTAGAATAAATGGATGCACAATGTATTGAAATGTTTGTAAGTTGGGATAATGGTTAGTAGCATACTATATTGTGATTGTTTGGAAAAGAATTTGTGATATTGATTACGTAAAATTAAATAATTTTAAAGAAAATAAATTATTTCAATAAAACTACACATTGGTGTGTTAAGAAATCAAAAATTTCTATTTTTGAAAATAATTATTACAAAAATAGGTATATTCTTTTGCTCAAAAAATTCTGTTTATCAAAGGTTTTTAGTATTACTTTTTTATTTTAATATAATTTAACTAATTAATTAATATTATATTAATGCTGCGTTATTTTTTCTGTTATCAAATATTGAGAGTTAATTACCTTTAAAACAAATATATGGATTGTAGTATTATAGAGTTAAATTCTAAGTTAAAATAATTAAAGCTACAAATTAAGAAGGATTAAACGTTATGGGAACAGAAATGACAACACTTGAAAAAATTAAAAAACAGATTGCTGAAAATCCAATTATTATTTATATGAAAGGTTCTCCTAAATTTCCAAGTTGTGGGTTTTCAGCTCAAGCTGTGCAAGCTTTATCTCAATGTGGTGTGCCTTTTGCTTACGTCGATATTTTACAAAATCCAGATATTCGCGCAGAATTACCTAAATATGCTAATTGGCCAACATTTCCACAACTGTGGGTTGACAAAGAGCTAGTTGGTGGTTGCGATATAATGCTTGAAATGTTTCAAACTGGTGAGTTGCAAGCTTTGATTAAAGAAACAGTTGAAAAATACAATTTGTAAATATTGTATTATTATCAATAACAATGACGTTATTCTGACTAACTACGTAAAAGAGTTGATTAAAACTCTTTTACTAATATGCTTTTTTGACAATCACTTATTATCTAAAAAGGTAAGTGGCCAGCCACCTAATCGTTTAAAACGATTCACAATTTCACAAAATAAAATTGCTGTTTTTTCGGTATCATATAGTGCTGAATGTGCTTGTTTATGATCAAACGGGATTTTTGCAATTTCACAAGCTTTTGCTAATACGGTTTGACCAAATACTAATCCACTTAACGCTGCAGTATCAAAAGTTGCAAAAGGGTGGAAGGGGTTACGTTTAATGTCAGTACGCTCTGCTGCAGCCATCAAAAAGCTGTGATCGAAATGAGCATTGTGTGCCACAATGACTGCGCGCGAGCAGTCATTAATTTTTATGCCTGTTCTTACCATTTTAAAAATCTTTTCTAAAACAATTTTTTCATCAACAGCTCCGCGCAATGGATTTGTAGGGTCTATGCCATTAAATGCTAGTGCACTAGGCTCTAAAATTGCATTCTCAAACGGTTTTACATTAAATTGTATTTTTTCGTCTGGATTAAGCCAGCCGTCTTTGTCCATCTTCAAGGTAACAGCTGCTATTTCAAGAACAGCATTGAGCTTAGGGTTGAATCCCGATGTCTCTATATCAATCACAACTGGATAAAAACCGCGAAACCGTTCGCATAATCTAGCATTTGGCACAATAATCTTCTTATCTATCTAAAATGAAACTCATTATGCCAGTTTTTAAATGATTCGCCTAGTTCTACCTTTGACAATTAAAACTTAAGCATTAATTTTTTACTTAATTTAATTTTATAGTAATTTTTGCTTGGGATTTTTAAGCTTTCTAATCTACTTTTGATTAATACGTTTAGAATGTTAGCTGTACATTTTAAATGTAATTCATGTTTTGTAATATTTCTTTAGCCAAATCGAGTCGATATCAGGGGGGAATATTTGTAATTGAATAGAAAATTAGTATTAATCTTATTAAGTTCTTAACATATGAATAGCGAAAAAAATAGCGATAATTATCCTTAATTTAACTCTTAGAATGATACAATCTCATCTTCCCTCATGATTATATCATTCTACTAACTAAGTTAAAAAAATTGCTTGATTATAGCTATAAATCTTATCTTGTTTTTTGTTAATTAATTAAATTTTTAAGGCAAATAGAATAAATAAAGCAAAGAGCTTAAATGTGTTTAATAATCTAGTTTGGTAACTACGTTACATGACAAATTGCACATATAAAATATGTAAATGAGATAAAAATTAAAAGTGATTATAATTTTGATTAAGTAAAAGGTCGCCGATTAATTTTTCTAATTATACTAAAAGTTAACAAAATTAAATAAATTTAAAAATATTCCTTATTGATAAATTATGATATTACTATGTAATAAGTTAAAATAAAAAAATAGCTATGTTATAAAAAATAATAAATGCATCATAAAATTGGAAAATACATAATCAAGACAGCACAATAAAAAGTGGGGAAAAAGTGCAAAATATTGAACTTCAACACATTATTGATAATAAATTGCAAGTTTCACGTTTTCGTGACTATGCACCTAATGGTTTGCAGGTTCAGGGTCGTTGTGAAATAAAAAGAATTGTTACAGGTGTTACTGCCTGTCAATTATTATTGGATAAAGCAGTTGAGCTACAAGCCGATGCAGTGTTAGTTCATCATGGTTATTTTTGGAAAAATGAGCCTCAGACCATAACAGGCATTAAATACCAACGTATTAAAACGTTATTATTGAATGATATAAATTTGTTTGGTTACCATCTTCCTTTAGATGCGCATGATGTTTTAGGCAATAATATTCAACTTGCGGAATTATTAAATATAGAGGTTGATAAGCGTGAAGATATGACCAATCTTCTTTTTAAAGGTACGCTAAAAAAACCATTGTCTGCACTTGAATTTAAGGAAAAACTTGAACAATTGTTGCACAATAAACAGCGTTCAGTATTATTTTGTGGTGATAATGCACCGCAAATAATAAAACGTGTTGCTTGGTGTAGTGGAGGAGGACAAGATTTTATTGAATCTGCTGCTGAACAGGAGGTTGATGCATTTTTTACTGGTGAAGTGTCAGAAAGAACAATTCATATTGCTCGTGAATATGGTATTAATTTTTATGCGGCTGGGCATCATGCTACTGAGCGCTATGGTATTAAAAAATTAGGGGAATGGTTGTCTATACATTATGACTTAGAAGTTATTTTTATCGATATTGATAACCCAGCATAACAAAAGTTGAATTTATACAAGAAATATCGCATACTTACGCGTAGATTTTTTATTCTTTAAGTCATTTGAAAATAAATAATATGAGAGGTCATTTTATGTTTACAGGAAGTCTGGTCGCACTTGTCACTCCAATGGATAACAAAGGAAACATAGACCATGTAAGCTTAAAAAAACTGGTTGAATATCATATTGCTAATGGAACCTCAGCTATTATTTCCGTCGGAACAACAGGCGAATCGGCAACGCTTGATTATCAAGAACATATCGATGTAATTAAACGAACAATTGATTATGCAGATGGGAGAATTAATGTCATTGCAGGAACAGGTGCTAATGCAACCAAAGAAGCTATTGAGTTAACTCGTCGCGTTGAAAACATTGGTGTTATTGGGTGTTTAACTGTCGCGCCATATTATAATAAACCTACTCAAGAAGGGATGTACCAACACTTCAAAGCTATTGCTGAAAATACTGCATTGCCTCAAATTCTTTACAATGTGCCAGGTCGTACTAGTAGCGACCTTAAGCCTGAAACAGTTGGGCGATTATCGAAAATTAAAAATATTGTAGCACTAAAAGATGCAACTGGTGATTTGTCTAGAGTATATAAAACGCGAAAGTTAGTGGGCAATGAGTTTATATTATTAAGTGGTGATGATTCAACTTTTGTCGATTTTATGATTTTAGGCGGTAACGGCGTTATTTCTGTTACTGCTAATGTTGCAGCTAAACAAGTTGCAAAAATTTGTCAACTAGTTGTCAATAACCAAATTCAGGAAGCCCGTGCGCTAAACGATTCATTATTAGCGTTACATAATAACTTATTTATTGAACCAAACCCAACACCGGTAAAATGGGCTTGTGCTAAATTAGGTTTAATAGATACAGCTACAATCCGTTTACCATTAATATCGCTGACAGATACTTCTATTCCAGCGGTTGAAAAAGCTTTAAATGATGCCAATTTATTGTAATTTATTTTATAACCTTTAATTTATAAGCAGATATCTATGTTGAATAAAACCAGATTTAAAAGCAACACCATAAAAAAAACAGTCATTTTGACAGCTATTGCCTCGCTATTCTTAGCTGGGTGCGGTAGCGATCAAAGTTATAGAAAAGAAGTTGAAGGAAATGATGATTATTTAAATTCACCAGAATTGAAACCTTTGATTGTTCCACAAGGTGTAACAATTCCTACTGAAACGAACGATTTTTATATTTACCGTACGAATACTGAAGGTGCTATTGGTAAACAAGTTGATATTCGCCCTCCTACTATTCCAATTTCAACCATTCCAAATTCTTCTGTTTCTTATCATCATGATGTGGTGACTTTAAATGTACCGGCAAATAGTAATGTATGGGAATTTATTCCAAATTCGCTAACGAAAAGAAATATTGGTATTGTTAATAATGACAGTAAATCCATTATCACTGCGAGCACTTTTGTTTTCCCAAATGATAAAGATCAGGCTATTCAAGCTTCGTTTATCATTCAGCGACAAAAATCTTATGGTGATTTCGAAAATATCACATTTGGTTTGAAAACACTGACACGAGGAGAAGAAGATCTATCAACCGATCCGATTGAAATTCAACGATACATAGTACGTTTATTTAATATGATAATGGATGATGCGGTATCTGAATCTTCCTGAACTATTTCAGTAAGCATAAATGAATAAGGTAAAAGTAATAAGACTGCTGCTGAGAATCAAAGGGAAACCAAGATATTAAACTCAATCTCCTTAAAGTAAAAGTATACTGTTAGTGTTAAAATTTAACTTATTATTTAGTAAAGGAAAATGTAATTATTTTGCTGCTATAAAACGTAAAAATGTTATTATTCAAGCTGACTAATAAAATTAGTGAGAGTAATAATAACACTATGTTTTAAATCTTAGGAGAGAATAGCGCTTTAATTAATTATTTATTTGTCATTTGATATAAGGTTATAAGCATGAAAAAATTGGCTGAACTTTATCGCGGTAAAGCAAAAACTGTTTATACAACGGATAATCCTGAACTGTTGATACTTGAATTTCGTAACGATACTTCAGCATTTGATGGTTTACGTATTGAGCAGTTAGATAGAAAAGGGATGATTAATAATAAATTTAATTATTTTATTATGACAACATTACGTGAAGCAGGTATCCCGACTCAAGTAGAAGCCTTATTATCAGACAATGAAGTAATCGTTAAAAAACTTGATATGGTGCCAGTTGAATGTGTTGTTCGCAATCGAGCTGCTGGATCATTGGTTAAACGCTTGGGCGTTAAAGAGGGGCAAATTCTTAATCCACCAACTTTTGAATTATTTCTAAAAGATGATGCATTACATGATCCAATGGTTAATGATTCGTACTGTAAAACTTTTAATTGGGTGAGTGATGAACAGTTAGCAAAAATGAAGGAGCTTAGCTTTAAGATTAATCATATTCTGACGGAACTGTTTGATAGATCAGGTTTTATATTGGTTGATTATAAGCTTGAATTTGGATTGTTCAAAGGTGAAGTTACATTAGGTGATGAGTTTTCACCAGATGGTTGCCGTCTATGGGAAAAAGAAACCCTTAAGAAAATGGATAAAGATCGTTTTCGCCAGGATTTAGGTGGTGTCATTGAAGCTTATGAAGAAGTAGCGAAACGAATTGGTGTTCAATTATAATGTTTGCTCAATTTGATATATCCTTTTTTCTTCTATTAGGTTTAGCAGCACTGTGTTATTTAACGCATAACAATACAGTTACGTTTGCTGTTATTTTATTATTGTTGTTCAAATTAACTCCACTTGCTGCTTATTTTCCTTTCTTAAATAAATATGGTTTAACTGTTGGGATTGTGATTTTAACAGCTGCAATGATGGTACCTCTTGCTGATGGTTCTTTGAAAGTCATAGATATTTTAAGATCATTTACTACATTGCAATCGCTCTTAGCGATTTTGGTTGGTATCTTTGTATCTTGGCTTGGAACGCGAGGTATAGCACTTATTGGGGCACACCCAACTATAATTAATGGACTAATTATAGGGACATTATTTGGTGTAGCTTTTTTCAAAGGCATTCCTGTAGGACCATTGATTGCAGCTGGGCTATTATCATTGTTGATTGGAAAAAGCTAGTTTATGCATGATCCTAATAGCACAAGAAAGCTATGGGTACTACGTGGTGTAGCGGCTAAGTTATTTGATCAAGTAAGTGTTACTATTAGCCAGCATTCAGGTGATTGGATTATCGTTACGGAACAGACAAATTTACCTGATTCTCTTATTAATGTTATTTTGCCCAATAAAACAAAAAAATTATTAGGACAGCAATATCTTCATGCTATCTTTGATGCAACTCAAGGTTTTAATCTTGATGCCTTTGCCATGTTAGCTGGAACTTTGATCAAAGGTAGTGTTCTTATATTATTTTTGCCAGAAAATTTTTCTACTTGGCAAGATCAAGATAGTTTACGTTGGAATGAAAAACCTTATCCCATACAAGTTCCTAATTTTGTTACTCATTTGGAGCAAACATTAAATGAATTTATTCCGTTTCCTAATTATCAATTCCCACAACCTCATGGTTCAACTTGCAATTTAGTGGAACAACAAACTATACTCAACAAGTTGTTAAAAAGTGATAAAACTATTAAAGTCCTTATTGCGAAAAGAGGGCGCGGTAAATCAGCGTTAGCTGGGCAATTTACTCATTTTAAAGATTGCTTAGTGACAGCGCCAAATAAGAATGCGTTAACTACATTTTTTCAATTTGCAAAAGGTGATATCCCCTTTTATGCGCCAGATGAATTAATAGCATCTACGATTGATAATTTCCCTAATTACCTTATTATTGATGAAGCAGCAATGATACCTTTGCCAATATTGGAAAAGTTACTGCAGTTAGCTATTTATAAAAATAGTTATATATTATTAACGACAACGGTAGAAGGCTATGAAGGTACAGGGCAAGGTTTCATATTAAAACTACTTAAAAATTACTCCTGTGAGTTTTTTTCTCTTAATATGCCTATTCGTTGGTGTGATAATGATGAGCTTGAATCTTTTACTGATCACTTATTGCTAAATGGTTTATTTCCAGTAGCGTTGCAGCCGTTACCTATTCAACAACCAATGAATTATTCTATTGTTAACCGTGATGATATCATTTCGTTAAAGCAGATTTTTTACTTATTAAAAGATGCACATTATCAAACGACTTTAGTTGATTTAAGGCGTATTTTTGATGCCCAAAATTTAGCGGTGTGGCAGGTAAAAATAGGCAATAACTTTATTGCTGCGGCAATCACAATTAATGAGGGTAATTTGTCAGATGAATTAATTGATGATATTTGGAAAGGTGTACGCCGACCAAAAGGTAATTTAGTTGCTCAATCGCTAGTAGCACATGCAGGTAACAAACAAGCCGCTAAATTAATGTCGGTTCGAATTAATCGAATAGCCGTAATCGAATCTTATCGCCGACAACATATTGCTCACCAATTGATTCAGAATATTTTAGAAGATGCGATAAAATATGGTAAAGATTATTTATCGGTTAGCTTTGCCTACCATCATGAAACTTCTCGGTTTTGGTCTATGTTAGGTTTTATGATTGTGCATGTTGGTAGCCATAAAGAAGCCAGTAGCGGTAGTTATTCAATCATGGCGATAAAACCGATTACAACAGAAGGCTATAATTTGGCCTACAGCATGAATAAAAGGTTACGACGTAACATTTATTGGTTAAAAAATATTATTGATTTGCCGTTCGATAATCTATTATTAGCCGATTCTGACCAACATTTATCTACTCAAGATCTAGAGGAATTGCAAGGATTCTGTCACTATCATCGATCTTATGAAGCAACTTATGCTGCTTTGTGCCGATTAAATCTTTACAACGACAAACAAAGTAATTTAGGCAAACTACCAGTATTAGCAATGTTACTGCTAAATAAAAAATGTGAAGCTTTAGTCATTCAACAATTTAATTTGACTGGGCGAAAAGCGTTAATACAGACAATTAAACAAGAAGTAAAGCAATGGTTAGATAATTATTTTTAAAATTTATTATATAATATCAATGTAAAATATTAATAATTATCATTGCTGGCTTGCCTATTAGGAACTTAAAATAATCATATTTAATAGTTAAAAGGAATAGTTGTGATTCAAAATAACTTAGATAAGATAAGACAATTTAAACATTCAAATACGGCACGTAATAAACCAAAAAGCGGTTTTGAATACTTTATTCAAGGTTGGGCTTTAGCATTTAGTCCAGGAATCAGACGTTTCATATTTCTACCGTTATTGGCTAATATTGTCATAATGTCAGCCCTATTTTATTGGTTTTTTTCCGAGATTACGGGAATGATTGATTGGGGATTATCTTTTGTTCCTAGCTGGCTTCATTGGCTTGGCTATATTATTAGCTTTATCGTTATTTTAACATTGGTGATCTTATTTTGTTATTTCTTTAGCACAGTTGCTAATATTATAGCGGCACCATTTAATGGGTTACTTGCTGAGCAAGTTGAAGCCAAATTAACGGGAACACCTGCTCCAGATACTTCTTGGATAAATTTAATAAAAGATTTACCTAGAATATTCAGTCGCGAAATACAAAAGTTAATTAATTACTTGTTATGGGCTATTCCTATTTTATTAACTTACTTTATTCCTGTTATTGGGCAAAGCATAACTCCTATTATTTGGTTTTTATTTACTGCTTGGCAAATTAATATTCAATATGCAGATTACCCATTTGATAATCATAAAATAACCTTTCATCGTATGCGTGAATTACTAAAACAAGATAAAATTGATAATATAATATATGGCATATTAGTAAGTTTGTTCACGGTAGCTCCGGTGTTAAATTTGATTATTATGCCAATTGCGGTTTGCGGATCAACAGCAATGTGGGTTGATCGTTATCGCCATCAGGCTCTTTTTTCAAGCAATAGCAATGATTTTCGTTGAAATCGAAATTAATTCTTTTTAGGGGTAGGGGGCCAATCATCATCGTCATCATCTTGATAAGGGATAGGCTTTGTCCCTTTCTTTTTATCCAAATAACCTCTAAAATTAAGTTTGTTTAGTGCTTTTATAGTATTGATAAAAACGCCAAAAAGAACAATAAGAATTATCCACCAATAAATTTTAAGCCACTCCATTCTATTTCTCCAATAAATCATTTTAACTAATGTACTCGATTTTTATTTTATTGGTCGCTAACCGACACATCAACACATTTATCAAAAGCACTAAAATTAAAAGTGTTCTCACTTCTAAATAATATATTTTCTTTCAATCTTATAATAACTTTTCAAGGATTCTTTGGTAAATTTTTTTTAATGTTATAATATCTTGGCAACTGGCATTTTCATTAACTTTATGAATCGTTTTATTTAGCACCCCAAATTCGATTATTTGGCATCCCATTTTGGCAATAAAACGCCCATCTGAAGTTCCACCAGTAGTTGATAATTGAGCATCAATACCAGTAAATTCTTTTATTGCATTTATAGTAGCATTAGTCAACTCGCCTTGTGGCGTTAAAAATGGATGTCCGGATAATCGCCAATTGAGTTTATATTTTAAATTATGCTTTTGTAAGATATTTTCAACACGTGATTTAATCATTTCATCGGTAAGTTCGCTACTATAACGAAAGTTAAATTGTACCGTCAAATCACCAGGTATGACATTTTCTGCACCTGTTCCACCATTGATATTTGCCACTTGCATGACAGTTTTAGGAAAATATTTATTACCATTATCCCAACTTGTTGAAATAAGTTCATTCAAAGCGGGAGCAAATCGATGTACCGGATTATCTGCAAGATGAGGATAAGCAACATGGCCTTGGATTCCATGAATCACCAGATTAGCAGTTAGTGAACCACGGCGCCCGTTTTTAATTTGATCGCCTAATATTGCATTGCAAGAAGGTTCTCCTACAATACAGAAATCAACACGTTCTTGGCGTTTCATGAGTAAATCGACAACTTTTCTTGTACCATCGGTTGCATCAGCTTCTTCATCAGAGGTAATTAAAAATGCTACACGCCCTGTATGGTTAGGGTTGTTTTTTACAAAATCTTCTGCGGCACAAATCATCGCAGCGATACCACTTTTCATGTCTGATGCGCCACGACCATAAAGTACTCCATTTTCATTAATGGTTGGTTCAAAAGGTGGGTATTGCCATTTGCTTTCATCACCAACAGGGACCACGTCGGTATGTCCTGCAAACATAATTGTTTTGTCTGTTGGATTGCCGTGATAAGCCCACAAATTTTTTGTATTACCAATATTTACTGTCTCAATATTAAAACCTAGTGGTTTTAATCGCTCAATAAGTATTTTTTGACAATTTTTATCATCAGGGCTTATTGATTTTTCGGCAATTAGCTCTTTAGTTAAATTAATCACAGGTTCAATCATGGCAATCTCGATTTTAATTAGATAGGTTAATAAATTGGGTGTAATTTTCTTCTGAAAATCCAACTAAAGCACGTTTACCATTAATGAGTAAAGGACGTTTTAAAATTGAAGGGTTTTCTAACATGAGTTGCTTGGCTACTTGTTCATTATTAATTCGAATACGAATCGATTCATCAAGTTTTCGCCAAGTGGTCCCACGGGTATTGAGTAAATTTTGCCAATCAATTAGTTGAAGAAAAGAGTGCAATAGTTCGGATGAAAGCCCGTCTGTTTTGTAATTATGAAACTGATAATTAATGTGGTGTTCATCAAGCCAAGTAAAAGCTTTTTTCATTGTATTACAATTTTTAATACCATAAATAATATACATAAATCACAACCTAAAGAAAATAATGAAAATGAATTATAACAGTTAACTGTTTATATCACCAATTAAGTCTGATTAATATTAAATCAATTCCTAATAGGTATTAACATTTAGTAATGTACAAACAGAACATGTTGATTATCTTCATTAAGCTAAAGTATTCCAAAGCTTAAGAATCTAATGATTATTGAAAATGGCATTTAAACAAGGATGCAATTTAAAACCAATGTTATACCCATTATTAACAATGAATGTTCTTTAAAAAAAATTATTTGTTGTGTTTTTCTAATTTTTTATTGTGGAATTGCGAATAATTCGCATTTTAAAACTAAAAATAATGGCTATTTTTTTTTAAAATATGAACTACAAATTACATATGAATAGCAATACATAGGAACCTTAATGTCATTTTATACTCTTAACCACCTTCCCTTAGGGCGCGAGGCGGTTATATCAAGGTTATTACCTAATTCATCGCCTTTTCGTCGAAAATTACTTGCAATGGGAATCATTCCTGGTTGCAAAGTTTCAGTTGTGCGAATCGCACCTTTAGGCGATCCAATTGAAATTAAAATGCGAGGATTTTTACTTTGTCTACGTCGTAATGAAGCTTCATCGATAGAAGTGTTGGAGGTAAAAACATGAAGGTAGCATTAATTGGTAATCCAAACTGTGGGAAAACAACCTTATTTAATTTACTTACTGGTGCTAAACAGCGTGTTGGTAATTGGCCTGGTGTGACTGTCGAGCAAAAAATGGGAATATTTGATTATCAAAATATCCAATATGACATTATTGACCTGCCCGGCACTTATTCAATTGAGACTGATCCTATGTCAGTTTCTCAAGATGAATTGATCACACGTGAATTTGTATTAGCCCAAAGTGATAGTGTTATTATCAATATCATTGATGCCACTAACTTACAACGCAGTTTATACCTAACTTTTCAATTGCTTGATCTACAATTGCCGATGATTTTAGTACTTAATATGATCGATGCTGTTGAGACAATGGGAGAAATTATCAATATTGATAAGCTATCACAATTACTTGGTTGTCCAATAGTGGCTGTTTCAGCAACTAAAAAAATAGGATTGAATTTACTTTACCAGCAGATTGAAAAGATAGGAAAAAATAAAAGTATTGCAATGCCATCTATAGATTCATTAGGTAACAATCAACAAACTATTATTACTCGATATATTGATGAATTACCAAAAGATAGTGTGTTAAGATGTTTTAATCGTTGGCAAATTATCGATGCATTATTAGATGATTCAAATTATGATTTAACTGATGAAGAACATGAAAAACTCAATGCATGTCGGTTATTACTTGCAACATGGTGTGATAATGAAATAGATGTAGCATTAGCAAGTGCCCGTTATGACACTATTGATTTGGTTTGTAAAAAAGTAATTGATAAACCACGAGAGCTAAGTACCAGCTTTACCGAAAAGCTAGACAAATTTGCTCTAGGTCGAATTACTGGAATTCCATTCTTTTTGTTCGTTATGTATGTCATGTTCATTATTGCTATTAATTTTGGTTCTGTATTTATTGATTTTTTTGATATATTTTGCGAAACCATTTTTGTTAATGGCTCTGCACAGTTATTGCAATCATTAAATGCCCCCAATTGGTTAATAATTATTTTAGCTAAAGGAATTGGAACCGGAATTCAAACTGTTTCGACGTTTATTCCTGTTATTGGAACTATGTTCTTTTTTCTTTCTTTTTTGGAAGATTCCGGCTATCTTGCACGAGCCGCAATGGTAGTTGATCGCGGTATGCGATGTATTGGTTTACCAGGTAAAGCGTTTGTACCTATGTTACTAGGCTTTGGTTGTGGTGTGCCAGCTATAATGGGGACAAGAACGCTAGAAAGTACACGTGATCGAATTATGGCAATTTGCATGATTCCTTTTATGTCATGTGGTGCTCGGTTACCTGTTTATGCCTTATTTGCTGTTATATTTTTTCCACATCATGCTTCAACGGTGGTATTTGCTTTATATATGCTAGGCATTATGGTGGCAATAATTACTGGTTTTGTATTAAAACTTACCTTATTAACAGGAAAAATAACACCTTTTATTATGGAAATGCCCGTTTATCGCATTCCAACATTGAAAAGCTTATTAAGTTTAACTTGGCAACGCTTAAAAAGTTTCATATTCAGAGCAGGTAAAGCTATTGTAGTTATGATAACAATTTTAAGTATACTAAACTCATGGGGAAAAGATGGTTCATTTGGTCATGAAAATTCAAATAATTCAGTTCTTTCTGCTGTTAGCCAAACAATGATACCTGTTTTTGAACCAATGGGAATCACTAAAGAAAATTGGCCAGCTACGGTAGGGATATTTACGGGAATATTTGCCAAAGAATCGGTTATTGCTACTTTAAATTCACTTTATTCAATGAGTGGAAATATTGATAAAAATAAAAATGTTAGTTTGTCGGAAGGTATTTTAAATGCTTTGGGGAAAATTCCTGAAAATTTAGTTAGCTTATCAGATGCAGTTTTAGATCCATTAGGACTAGCAACCGTTGATGAGAATATCGATTCCTTAAAATTAAATTTATCTATAGATTCAACGGCAATTTCGCAAATTAAAACCTCATTTGTGACTTCATCTGCTGCGATGGCATATTTAATTTTTATTTTACTTTATACACCTTGTGCCGCCGCATTAGGTGCTGTTTATCGTGAAGCAGGTTTAAAGTGGATGACATTTGTTGCTATATGGACATTTGTAATTGGTTGGATAGCAGCTACGGTCTATTACCAATGTACTTTATTAGAGAATTCTCATTCAGCCATCTTTTGGTTGACTGGTTGTGGTGGGGTTATGATTAGTATGATTATTTTTATGCGGTTACTTGGTCGTTATTTACCATGCAAATTCAATGTTATCCCGAAAACAACAGTAAATAAAAAATCAACTGGCTGTCACTAATCAGTCCATTTTTTACTACAAAATTATAAAGGAGAAAAGGTAGGAATTTTCCTACCCTTTAATTATTTAAGATGCTAATAACTTCAATTCGTGACTATGTGCAATTAAAAGGGCGCGTTGAATTACATAATATATCAAATCACTTTCGATTACCTGAAAGTGCCGTCGAACAGATGCTCGTTTTCTGGATCAAAAAAGGAAAGATTCAGCAAATAATTTTAAAGCCAGAACAGTTATGCAAAACAAATCAATGTAGTTCATGCTTAAGTTGTCATTTAAAGCCTAAATTTGTTTATGTTTGGATTTAAAAGATTTATATATTTTTGCTAATTGGAACAATAAGTTTATAAAATAAAAAAATATAGATGAACATTTTATCTGCTTTTTGTGTTGTTATTTGTTGTTTAAAATATTGCTTTCATTATGCAAATAAAGTTAATTTCGTGATTTTCATCACATTAAAAATGTGATTTATATTATAAAAATAGTATACCCTAAAATAAAGCCTTAATAACAGAATTCAAAATAACCAAGGTATAATAGTTTTAGCTATTTTGTTTCAATTAACATTCAATACATAGCTTTAGAATGGCTATCAACAAAGTCGTTTTATTATTGGATAAATGTTATTATAGTCTTTTTGCAAACTAATGCTGTTGAGGATAAAAGAAGTATGAGTCAATTAGAAAATTTTAAGAAATTAACCGTTGTTGTCGCCGATACGGGTGATATTGATTCAATTAAGCAGTTTTCTCCTGAGGATGCCACAACAAACCCTTCTCTTGTATTAAAAGCAGCTCAGCTTCCCCAATATCGTTATCTAATTGATTCGGCGGTTGACTCAGCTAAAAAACTAGGTGGTAACAAAGAACAGCAATTAGTTAATGCATGTGATCAAGTTGCTGTTAATATTGGTGCTGAGATTTTAAAAACTGTTCCAGGTAGGATTTCTACTGAAGTTGATGCTCGTTTGTCTTTTGATAAACAAGGATGTATTGAAAAAGCACGTAAAATTATTGCGCTTTATAAAGAAAAGGATATTGATACGTCGCGTATTTTAATTAAAATTGCTTCAACATGGGAAGGTATTAAAGCGGCTGAGGTTCTTGAAAAAGAAGGTATTAATTGTAATTTGACATTATTGTTTTCGTTTGCGCAGGCGCGTGCATGTGCTGAAGCAAATGTCTTTTTAATTTCGCCTTTTGTAGGGCGCATTTATGATTGGTATCAAACTAAAAAACCTATTGATCCTTACAATGCAGATGAAGATCCAGGCGTTATTTCTGTTCGCAATATCTTTAATTATTATAAACAACATGGTTACAAAACTATTGTGATGGGCGCAAGTTTCCGTAAAGTTGATCAGATTTTGGCGTTAGCCGGGTGTGATAGATTAACTATTGCACCTAATTTACTTGCCGAAATGCAACAATCAAATGAGCCAGTTGTGCAAAAACTCAATCCAAATCAAGCAGTGATTGATCGTCCTGCATCAATGACTGAAGCTGAATTTAGATGGAAACACAATAGCGATGCCATGGCAGTTGAAAAATTAGCCGAAGGGATTCGTGCATTTGCTGTTGATCAAGTTAAATTAGAAAATATGATAGGTGCTTTCTTATAAAGCGTTTTTACAAAATGGGGAGCTAACTCCCCATTTTTATTCTGTTTATTTCTTCGTTAAGGTCATTAGGGAATTAATAAACCTACTTAATTTGTAAATACTAACGATTATTTACTCAAATATTTTTTGGAGAATATAAAATGAATGCAACCACACTATCTCACCGCGAACTGGCGAATGCGATAAGGGCATTAAGCATGGATGGAGTGCAAAAAGCAAAATCTGGGCATCCTGGTGCACCTATGGGAATGGCGGATATGGCTGAAGTGCTTTGGCGTGGCTTTTTAAAACACAATCCAACGAATCCTAATTGGGCTGATCGTGACCGTTTTGTTTTATCAAATGGTCATGCGTCTATGTTGATCTATAGCCTATTGCATTTAACGGGTTATGATGTGACGATTGATGATCTTAAAAATTTCCGTCAGTTGCATTCAAAAACTGCAGGTCACCCAGAATATGGTTATGTGCCTGGTATTGAAACAACCACAGGCCCACTCGGGCAAGGTATTGCCAATGCTGTAGGTATGGCAATTGCAGAAAGAACATTAGCGGCACAATTTAATAAAGCAGGTCATACTATTGTTGATCACCATACTTATGTGTTTATGGGTGATGGCTGTATGATGGAAGGAATATCGCACGAGGTGTGCTCATTAGCAGGTACACTAAAGTTAGGTAAACTAATTGCATTTTATGACGATAATGGTATTTCAATTGATGGTGAGGTTGATGGTTGGTTTACTGATGATACGGCAAAACGTTTTGAAGCTTATGGTTGGCATGTTGTTCCTGGTATTGATGGGCATGATGCTAAAGCTTTAAAAGAAGCGATCGAACAAGCGCAAGCAGTAACCGATAAACCATCATTACTAATGTGTAAAACAGTGATTGGTTTTGGTTCACCAAATAAAGCCGGTAGCCATGAAAGTCACGGCGCACCACTAGGTGATGCCGAAATCGAAGCAACCCGTAAAGCACTAGGTTGGAATCATCCAGCTTTTGATATTCCAAAAGATTATTATGATGCTTGGGATGCTAGAGCAAAAGGCAAACAACGCGAAGATGAATGGAATGCTCGTTTTGACGCTTATGCTAAGGCTTACCCTGATTTAGCTAAAGAATTTAAACGTCGCGTTAATGGTGATCTGCCTGCAGACTGGTCACACATTGCTAACGATGTGGTCAATAAACTACAAGCTAATCCAGCAACAATTGCTACTCGTAAAGCATCACAAAATGCAATCGAAGCTTTTGCTCCTGCATTACCTGAGTTTTTAGGTGGTTCAGCAGATTTAGCACCAAGTAACTTAACCATGTGGTCAGGCTCTAAAGAAATTTTAGCTAATGCTGATGGTAACTATATCCATTATGGTGTGCGAGAATTTGGTATGTCAGCAATCATGAACGGTATTGCCTTACATGGCGGATTTATTCCTTATGGTGCAACATTCTTAATGTTTATGGAGTACGCACGCAATGCTATTCGTATGGCTGCGTTAATGAAAATCCGTTCATTATTTGTCTACACACACGATTCAATTGGTTTGGGTGAAGATGGGCCAACGCATCAACCCGTCGAGCAAATGGCGAGCTTACGGATGACACCAAATGTCAGCACTTGGCGTCCTTGCGACCAAGTTGAGTCAGCAATTGCATGGCAATATGCTATTGAACGTAAAGATGGTCCAACGGCATTAATCTTCTCAAGACAAAACCTTAAACAACAAGAGCGTACTACCCATCAGCTCGCTGATGTTTATCGTGGGGGGTATATCTTAAATGATTGTACTGGTACACCTGAGCTGATTATTATCGCTACAGGTTCAGAAGTTGAGCTTGCCGTTGAAGCTTATCAACAATTGACTCAAGCAGGTAAGAAAGTGCGTGTAGTGTCAATGCCATCAACCGATGCGTTTGATAAACAAGATCAGGATTATAAAGAGTCAGTATTGCCATCGTCAGTCACAGCTCGCCTTGCCATTGAGGCGGGTATTAGCGATTATTGGTATAAATATGTGGGTTTTAATGGCAAAGTAATTGGTATGACCAACTTTGGTGAATCAGGACCTGCGGATCAATTATTCAAAGAGTTTGGTTTCACGGTTGAAAATGTGCTTATACAAGCAAATAGCTTATTGAAATAATAAAAGAAAAACGCCATCATTTGAGCTTTTGATGGCGTTTTTGCTGTATAAAAAATTTACCTTGATGCGCGCTTTAAGATGATCTTAGAGGGCTGTTTTTGTATGAAGATCATTCTTGCAATTAGCAAGAGTGCTGCAACAGCAAGCCCTGAAATAATACCTATCCAAAAGCCAGCTGCACCAATTGGTTCTATGATTAGATCGGTTAATCCTAGAATATAGCCAACAGGCAATCCAACTCCCCAATAAGAAAGAAGTGTGATAAAAAAGATGCTTTTAGTATCTTTATAACCTCGAAGCACATTACTGGCTACCACTTGTAAATAGTCAGACGCTTGATAGATAGCGAGTAAAATAATAAGCTGCATACAAATAGCAATTACAGCATTTTCTTTTGTAAATATTGTAATGATTGGTGAACTAAAAATAACTAAAATCAGTGCAACTATAATAGCGATTGCTAAGGATATGGCTAAACTGATGTAAGCGGTTTGTTTTGCCAATGTTGGTTTTTTATTACCCAGTAAATAACCAACGCGAATACTGGTAGCTACTCCTAGCGATAATGGAATGGCAAAGGTTAAACTACTAATAGTAAATATAATTTGATGTGCAGCAACGGTTATTTGCCCTAATGGTGCAATTAATAGTGCAATTACTGCAAATAAGCTCATTTCAAAGAAATAAGCTAAAGCAAGCGGCATACCAAGCACGATGATTTTTTTTATAATACTAATATCAACCAGTTTTATTACTGATGTTTTGCATATATCACGCTGGCTTGCTGCAGTTAATGTATATAAGCGTATTAAAATAAACATTAACCAAAATATTATTGCAGCGGTAATCCCGCATCCTGCACCTCCAAAAGCGGGAAGACCTAGTTTCCCATAGATTAAAACATAATTAATGGGAATGTTAGCAAGTAGGGCAATAAATATAATCACCATTGCAGGTTTAGTGTTTGATAAACCTTCACATTGATTGCGATAAACCAAAAATAGCAAGAAGGCAGGTACGCCCCACATAATGGAGCGTAAAAATTTGATAGCTACTTCCATCATTTCAGGATCAATAGGGCGATCGATGGAGCTTCTTAAACTGATTATTTGGTCGGAATGATATAAAAGTAACATCATTAGCAAAGATAATACCAAGGCAATTACTACACCTTGTCGAGTATAATTAGCGACTTGATCACGTTTAGCCGCGCCATTTAGGTTTGCTATGATCGGAGTTAATACAGTTAACAAACCTTGTCCAAACAAGATTGTTGGTAACCAAATTGAGACAGCAATGGCAACACCTGAAAGTGCCGTTTTACTATAATTGCCTGCCATGATAGTATCAACAAAGGTGATCGCAGTTTGTGATACTTGTGCGATAAGCACTGGAACCGATAATTTAACAAGATTTTTTATTTCGTGTTTATAATGTTGTTTCATATTGTTACCGTTTAACCGTTCCCCATAAGTCGTATTCATCTGAATGTTCAATGTTAACTTGAACAATATCACCAACATTCACTTGATTTTCTTCGTTTAGATAAACAACACCATCAATTTCAGGGGCATCAGCCATACTACGACCAATTGCACCTTCTTCATCAATTTCGTCAACAATAACAGCTAATGTTTTACCTATTTTGGCTTGTAATTTTTGCGTTGAGATTTTTTGTTGTAATTGCATAAAGCGATCAAAACGTTCTTGTTTGATTGCTTCTGGAATTTGATCAGCAAGTTTATTTGCTACAGCACCTTCTACTGGGCTGTATGGAAAGCAACCAACCCGATCTAATTGTGCTTGCGACAAAAAGTTGAGCAGTAATTCAAAATCTTGATCTGTTTCGCCAGGATACCCAACTATAAAAGTTGAACGTAACGTGATATCAGGACAGATTTCACGCCATTTATGAATTCGTTCTAAGGTTTTGTCAATGGATCCTGGGCGTTTCATTGATTTTAAAATTGTTGGACTTGCGTGTTGTAATGGTACATCCAAATAAGGCAAAATTTTACCATCTGCCATTAATGGAATTAGATTATCGACACTTGGATAAGGATACATATAATGCAATCTGACCCAAATTCCCAAACTTGATAATTGTTCGCAAAGCGTTTGAATATCAGTTTTTAATGGCATTCCATTCCAGAAACTGGTCCTATTTTTGATATCAACGCCGTAAGCTGAAGTATCTTGTGCAATAACTAATAATTCTTTAACACCACTGTCGGCTAGTCGTTTTGCTTCATCAAGCACGTTACCAATAGGGCGACTAATCATTTCACCTCGTAATGATGGAATAATGCAAAATGTACAACTATGATTACAACCTTCAGAAATTTTTAGGTAAGCATAATGTTTTGGTGTTAGCTTTATACCTTGTTGGGGGACTAAACTGGTAAATGGATTATAAGCAGGTTTTGGTGCATATTTATTAACATGGTTTAGCACCGCTTCATAGCTGTGTGGACCTGAAATTTCAAGAACTTTTGGGTGTACAGTCCTAATTTGATCTTCTTTGGCACCTAGGCATCCGGTTACAATGACTTTGCCGTTTTCATTAAGAGCTTCGCCGATTGCTTCTAGAGATTCTTGCACTGCACTGTCAATAAATCCACAAGTGTTTACAATGACCAGATCGGCATTTTCATAGCTAGGTACGACTTGATAACCTTGTGTGCGTAGTTCGGTTAAAATTCGTTCAGAGTCAACTAAATTTTTAGGACAGCCAAGGCTCACAAATCCAATTGTAGGAGGTAACATATTCATAGTATTTATAATAGCGTGTTATATTAAAGAGGTATTGTTTGAGAATTCAATAAACTATATTTGTTAATTATCATTTACAAATCAAAATAAAGTCGGCATTTTATCACATTTCCTCATAGTTGATATACCGATTTTCTAATTTCAAATTTACATTAACAATGCTTTGGCTTATCTATTAAGTATTAGTAATAACTCGGAAAGTAGTTCGTTTGAATAAAAAGAATTATTTATTGAGTATTTCTCAGATATTTATCAGCATAAAATAAAGCCTTTATTGACAATAAAGGCTTTTAAAAAATAGAAAGTTAACAATCAATCAAGTTATATTATTTTAATGCATTAATGATTTCGTCAATTTGACGATTTATACTTTCTGCACCACCGCCAGATAAATACCATAGATCAGGGGTTAGATAAACAACATGTGTTTTACTTTTGTCCAGCGCTTGCTGAGAGAAAAAATGTTCATTCATCCCTTGATTGCCAATTGCTTTACTTCGATCAACAACGAAGATAATATCAGGTTTGACTGATTTAATGTAATTATCATCAATAAAAATTGGTTTTGGTTTGCCTATTAAGTTATTTGCGGGCATAACGGTGAGTGGTACCGCTCGTTTAACATCTAGTACATCGTGAATCAATGCTGCGCTTGAGCTTGAATTGATAAGAATCATCTTTCCATTATTATGAATAGCAACAATAGCCTTTTTAGCACAGGCTTGAGCCAAGGCTTGTGCACTTTGAATTTTTTTATCTAATGCTTGAATAATATTATCTACTTTGCTTTCGGTTTCTGTAATTTTTGCTAGCACTTGAATATGATTTTTGATTGATTCAACATAATTTTGGGCGTTTACACTTAAATTAATGACTGGTGCAATTTTAGATAGATCTTCAGTTTTACTAGCTTGACGTCCATCAATAATAATTAAATCTGGCTTAACTTGTCTGATTGCATCAATATTAGGGTCTTTCATATTGCCGGTATCGGTAATTGATGTTTTGTTAAATTGTTGCAAATAAGATGGGATAACTGATAGTGGAGTTGCTACAACTATCGAACCTTTACCTAACGCATCTAAAGTATCTAATGCCCCATAGTTCATGACAACAACTTTTTCGGGCGATTTAGGAACTTGTACCGTTTGGTTGTTGGCAGTTACACTCATTGTTGTTGTTGATTGGCATCCGGCTAAGCCTAATATAATTGATACAATACTACTTAATAGTAGCTTTTTCTTTCTAGTCATAATTATTCCCTTATTTTATTAAATGATAATTATTATCATTTAATAATTGTCATTTGTCTAGTAAAAATCATTTACATAAAAGATATTGATAATTATTCTCAATTATTGTAATGTTCATAAAAGCATTTTTCGGTGAAATAGCATTATAAATAATAGGGTTATATAAAATGAGTAATATCAAAAATTTAAAATTGGCTATATTTTCCATTCAAACAGGTTTTTTATTTTCATTATCGCCTTCGGTTTTAGCAGCGGCTAATACAGAAATGGATACCATGGTAGTAACAGCTTCAGGGTTTTCTCAACAGATCAAGGAAGCGCCTGCAACTATTTCGGTTATTACACCGCAAGAGTTGAGTAACAAATCTTATCGTGATGTCACAGATGCGTTAAAAGATATTCCTGGATTAAATATCACCGGTGGTGGTGATTCTACTGATATTAGTATTCGTGGCATGGATGCCAAATATACTCTAATATTAGTTGATGGAAAAAAGGTTAGTACCCGCGAAACAAGACCAAATAGTGATAATTCAGGATTTGAACAAGGATGGTTACCACCATTAACGGCGATTGAACGTATTGAGGTGGTTCGCGGTCCTATGTCATCGTTATATGGTTCTGATGCGATGGGAGGGGTTGTTAATATTATTACCAAAAAAGTGTCAAATAAATGGCAAAGTGGTATACGTTTAGAATCGGTTATTCCTTATCGTTCAAAAGAAAAAGATACATATACTGGTAGTTTTTCTACCATGGGACCGATTATTGATGATGTTTTAGGTATACAACTTTATGGGCAGTATTCAAATCGTCATGAAGATAAATTTCTTGCTGGTCATGCAGGACAAAAATTACGTAGTTTAAATGGTAAATTATCTTTAAATGCTTCAGATACACAAAAATTTGATCTCGATTTTGGACGAGCTTTACAAAATAGTAATGCAACTGCAGGCAAAACAAGAGATAAATCTAGAAGTGATTTTAATAGAGATAATAGACGAAATACGTTTGCTTTAACACATAATGGTTTGTTTGGTGATGTTTCTACAACTTCATTTGTTTCTTATGAAGGAAATAATAATCCTAAAAGAAACATGAAGATCCGAAATACAGATGTAGATACTCGTGTTACTATTCCTTTTAGTATTAATATGCTTACTTTAGGTGGAAAATACAATTATCAAGAGTTGCATGACAAAGGAAATCAACTAAAAACGACATTATCTAAAATTGATCGTTGGAATTATGCGTTATTTGGAGAAGATGAATTACGTATTTTAGAAAATTGGAATTTAACATTCGGATTACGTTATAACAAAGATGAAAATTATGGTAGCAACTGGAATCCAAGAGTTTACAGTGTGTGGAATATTGATGATAACTTTACGTTAAAAGGCGGTTATTCTACAGGTTATGCTACACCACAATTACGTTATGTTGTGACGGATTGGGGGCAAGTCACTGGCGGCGGATATTCTGATGGTGTAATCATTGGAAATCCAGCTTTAAAACCAGAAAAAACAAATAATTTCGAAATTGGTATAGGTTATACTAATGATTATGGTATTGATGTCTCTGCAACTGCATTTTACACAAAATATAAAGACAAAATTCAATCATATTATATTTGTAATCGTAAAAAAGGAAGTAAGTGCTTATTGAATGGTTATAGTAAAAAGTTTGACTTTATACAAGGCCGTGAAAATGTTGGCAAAGCCGATCTTAAAGGCCTTGAATTTTCATTTAAAACGCCTTTATTTACTGATTTCCTATTAACATCTAACTATTCTTGGACAAAAACAGAACAAAAAAGTGGTCAATTTAAAGGGCGATCTTTAAATCGAACACCTAAACAAAAATTTAATACTCAATTAGATTGGTATGTTGCCCAACAATGGGATTTATGGATAAAAATGGCCTATTATGGTATGGAATCGTCTAATAACCGTGATGGCACAAAAGTTGAATATCCGGGCTATACTTTCTGGGACATCGGTGCATCTTATCAAGTACACAAACAAGCCAAGATTTATGCTGGTGTTTATAATCTATTTGATAAAAATGTAACTAACGATGATTTTGGTAAAACCTTAGAAGGTAGAAGATACTTTGTGGGGACTGAAATTAATTTTTAAATATTTTTTTGTCATCAAGAAACAGTGGTTAGTTATTTTTCTTGATGACAAAGTGCTTTTATTCTCATCAATATGACTAGATTTACTTTATTCCAATATGATCTTTTGATTCTAAAATCTTAGGTTAAATAAAAAAGATAAGTAAAAACTTAATAAGCTTTAAGTGGGAGAGAAAAGAAATTTTTGTTCATCTATATTTACAGTTTCTTTTCTCTATTGATTGCTTAATAACTTGTTAATTTAATATTTATAAATAAATATCTATTATAACTGACTATTCAAAAATAATTATTAATTTATTAACCATATTATTACAGCCTACCTATTAGCTCAAAATTAACACTAAAAATTAATAAAAATTTCGTATTTATTTGATAGTTTATTTCCATTAATTTTACATTGATAGATCGATTATCTTGATCAATAATACCGCCGGTTTTTCATTGACTGAAATTTTCTTAAATTTTCGGGTGTTAGCTAAATTTATGTAATCTTATTAACAATATTATAATTAATTTTATTTGTTATTTTATTAATAAAGAAATATATGAAGCAATATAAAAAACGTTATCTATACAATTCTAACAAAACAAAAAAATTTTTATTTAGTTTATTAATTTTAAAATTAGGAACGTGTATAAAAAGAAAAATGACAGTTAAATTGGGTATTTTATCTGTCATTTTAATATTTAATGGTTTAATTACTGCTAATGCGTCTCTTTCAGCTGTAGCCGTTAATTCTATTCAAGGGTATAAAACAGAATTTTTTGTAAATGTGCCGATAATTGATAAGTTAGGGTTTAATTATAAAGGCACAGACTATAATGAAAAGTTGGGAAATATTACAAGTGATAAGGTAAAATTTTTTGATAAAACAGCTAAGCTTGGCGATTTTGTTATTAAAAGCTATTTTATTCCGAAAATTTTAGAGGATGATATTAATGGAACTATATTCGATCCTAATGAACCTATTTCAAGTACAATAGAGTATATTTGGAAAGATAATAGTAATAAAATCATAGATAAAGCTGATTATGATAATATAGCTTGTAGTCATGATAAATATACTATGCCATTAAAATTAGAAATCACTTTAAAAGATATTAAATATCAAACAATATATGTTGATTCTAAAAGCAATTTTGTAAGTACCGCTAAATCCCCCTTAGCGCAAATTGAACCCTTGATCAAAACATATCAAATTGCTATACCTGAAACTTGTTTGTAAAGCCCAATAGAATCATATTGGGTTTATCTATGTAATAGCTTTAGGTAATAAGCGATAAAGCTAGCAACAATGAGAAATGGAGGTTGAGATAATTAGGGTTGAATAATCGCGAAAAAGATAATCCAAATACGAATCTAGATAGTGGTTTTATGCAAGGTTATGTAGCTAATCAGGGATGAATATAACTCGTAGTAGCAAATCATATCTATGAGTAGTTTGATTTTTTAATATGAATTAGCAATGATGAAATCATAGAAGAACAATCCAAAATGTAATTTATTTGAAAGAATATATAAAGTTTAAATTGCTGTTAGAAAATGGCTTGTTTTGCTTCAAACAAATTAAATAAGGCTAGTAAAGTTCACAAAAAAAGATTTAACTTGGTACGCCCGGGTGGACTCGAACCACTGACCCCCACCATGTCAAGGTGATGCTCTAACCAACTGAGCTACGGGCGTAAATTTAAAACACGCAAATATTAGCTCTCAAATTAATTCCTAGCAAGTAAAAAAAATTTTTTTTGCTTGTTTTTTCGACTGTTGAACGTTTTTGATTATAAAAAAGACATTATTTGCCAGTTTATCTTGTTTATATAAACTAAAATTGTAAACAATTATTCATTGAAGGTGGTTTGTTGCCATGATTTTAGCTATACTCGGCAAATCAGTAAGAAGTAACTTTAGGTTAGTATGTCGATAAAAGATCAGATTGAAACGGTTCTACATAATGTTTTTGGTTATAAATCATTTAGAAATCAACAAAAAGAGATCATTGAATCAATTATCGAGGGATGTGATACATTAATTATCATTCCAACAGGTGGCGGTAAATCATTATGTTATCAAATTCCGGCAGTAATATTACCTAAAACAGCTTTGGTGATCTCACCACTGATATCCTTAATGAAGGATCAAGTTGATCAGCTAGCGGCTAATGGTATACCAGCAGCATACCTTAATGCTACGCAATCGACAGAGGAACAGCAAAAAGTTATTGGACAATATCTCAGTCATTCTATAAAGCTTTTGTATATTTCTCCTGAAAGATTGGCACTATCTTCTTTTCAAAGTTTAATTGAGCAAAATCCTCCCTCTTTATTTGCAATTGACGAAGCACATTGTATTTCGCAGTGGGGGCATGATTTTAGACCTGATTATCGTCAATTAGGACAACTTTCATCACGATTTCCAAGTGTCCCAATTGTTGCGTTAACGGCAACTGCCGATAAAATGACACAAAGCGATATAATAAATCAGCTTAAGTTGGTTAATCCATTAGTGGTTGTGCGGAGCTTTGATCGCCCAAATATCCGTTATACGGTTGTTGAAAAATATAATTTAACTGAGCAAATTGTGTCTTTTATTGAAACGCAAAAAGGTAACAGTGGCATTATTTATTGTTCAAGTCGTTCCCGAGTTGAAGATATGACCACTAGATTAAGTAGTCGTGGTTTTTCTGTTGCTGCTTATCATGCTGGATTAACTAATCAGGAACGTCAACAAGCACAAGAAGCATTTTTAAAAGACGATGTTCAAATTATAGTTGCAACAGTGGCATTTGGTATGGGTATCAACAAACCCAATGTTCGTTTTGTTATTCATGCAGATTGTCCAAGAAGTATTGAAGCTTATTATCAAGAAACAGGTCGGGCAGGGCGCGATGGTGTTCCTGCTGAAGTAATATTGTTATTTAATGCTAATGATTTGAGTTGGTATCGACAACAAATAAGCGAAAAAATGGATGGTCAACATAAAGAAGTTGAATTGCATAAAGTTGATGCAATGCAGTCTTTTGCACAAAGCCTAACTTGTCGTCGAATAGTATTACTTAACTATTTTGGTGAACAAAGGCATGAGCCTTGTAATAACTGTGATATTTGCCTTTATCCTCCGGAACATTATGATGGTTTGGTGGATGCACAAAAGGTATTATCCTGCATTTATCGTATTGAACAGCGTTTTGGTGCACAATATGTTGCTGAAATTTTACGGGGTTCTAACAGAGCCAAAATTAAAGAAAATGGTCATGATCGTTTATCTGTATATGGTATTGGAAAAGAACATTCGATAGATTATTGGTTAAGCATAATTAGACAATTAATTTATCATGGGTATCTAATTCAAAATTTTGCCGCTCATAATACACTTCAATTAACAGAAGATGCTCGACAAATATTAAAAGGTGAAATTGCCTTATCTTTGGCTAAACCTAGGCTTGAAGTAGTTAAGAAAAGCCGCTTAAATCGTTATGCTCGGGCGATTAATTTAACTACGATTCTATCTTATGAAGAGCGTATTTTATTTGGTAACCTTAAAAAATTACGAAAAAATATTGCTGATGATGAAAATGTACCTCCTTATATTATTTTCAGTGATGCCACATTACTTGAAATGGTTCAAACTACGCCAGAAAGCAAACAACAATTACTCAATATTACTGGCGTAGGTAAAATAAAATTAGAAAAATATGGTAATTTATTTTTAGATAAAATTAATGATTTTATATTAAAAAATAGCTAATATTAATCAAGTCTAATTTAGGACAAATTAATAATATGAGCGCTTCTTTGAAGTATTAGATAATAAATAACATAACAAATGGAAGTGCATATTATATGAATGTAAATAGGCTCATCGTTGGAAAAAATCAGTAAATTTATGGGATATAATTCTTATATTAAAAGGCAAATTTAATTATTATAATTTTGTATCTGTTCTACATTAAAAACTTAAAAAAAACCTTATAGTTAAATTCGTTGAAAGAATAAACTATAAGGTTTTATAAACTGTAAAATAGATGTTTAGCTTAATTTATAAGCTAAATCTTTTAAAAAGATCGTGCAATTTTAACTATAACAACAATATCTGGTTTTTCTTTGCTTTCTGCTAGCTCTTTAGGCAATATTGGTAATTGTTCATGCCAATGTCCCATAAAACGCACATTTTTAAAAGTTGCAGAAAAATACTCTCTTAATGCTCGAGAAAAAGAATCACCAATAACCCATACTTTTTTATCAATAGGTGCTAAAGAATTAATACAATCTTCATTATTTCCAAAAGATATATGTGTAAAGCCTATATAAGTACATTTAACATCTTGAGGTAAATTAAAAGAAACTTTAAAATTATCATCATTATGAAAGGTTAAATCTTTCTTTTTTAATCCAGCAATATCAGCAATGTCACCATATTTACTATCAATTAATGTAAATTTGACATCAATAAGAGGGATGCCAAGCTCTTTTAAAAAGCCAGTATAGGCAATATAAGCACCTTTTGAATTCCAATGTGAATCAGTGCGATGGTAAATAAAATTTTCATTTTCTTTAGCTGCAACTGATAAATCAGGCTCTGAATCATAAATGATTAAATTTTTATTTTTACGTAATTCAGTAAGAAAGAAGTCTATATACCTTACTTTAGATAAGTGAATCTGATCAGGTAAATATTCTGGGTAAATTCTAGCTTTATCTGCACCAATCAATAAGACAACTTTGGTGCCATATTTAGTGGCTTCCTTAGTAATATTGCCAAAAATTTTAGTTGATGCTTTGAGTTGCTTTTTTGTTGGTCTTATTGATAGCGTTAATTTTCTAATAATTTTTTCATTTTTATCGCCTAAAAATAGAAAATCATCTTTTCCCTGAACCCAACGAAGAGAGTTACCCCTATCAATGTTAAATCTTTCGACAAATATTTTGTCTGCAAATTTTGTGTATTTTTGAGTTTCATAAAAACAGAAAATAATTAACACAGGAATAAGGTAATAACAACAAAATGAAAATTTGAAACTCTTCTTATTTTTCCGGCAGGGTGTTTCTATGAAAAAATAACTCAATAAAGATAATATAAAAGTTGTAATAAGGACAGATAAGATTTCAATTGGCGTAGTTAAATCATCGATAATTAAGTACTGTTTCAACAAAGAGATAATTGGCCAATGCCATAAATAAAGCGAGTAAGATATCAGACCAATAAATACAAAAGGGCGATAAGATAACATTTTGAATAAAAGAGTGTCTTTATCAGAAAAGTATAAAATTAAGGCTGAGCCAACAACTGGAATAACCGTTATAAAACTTGGAAAAAGAAAATCATTTGATATAAAGATAATTGAACATACGGTAATAGTAAATCCCATTAATGAAAAGAAATTTTTATAACAAGAATTTCCCTTTAAATTGCCAAGCCAGCTTGAATTGGTATTATTTTCAGTAGAGATAATGCCAACAATAGAGCCAATTAGCAGTTCACCAGCCCGACCGGTAAAGAGCGAATAATAATTTTGGCGGCTAAGATAATAATAATATGGTGAAATTTGCGCTAAGCAAAATGATAAAAAAGCGATCACACCTAAAACAAATAATACTTTATTTTTATTACATTTTATTTTTAGTAAAAAGAGTAAGATAAAAGGCAAAATGATATAGAACTGCTCTTCAACCGCTAAACTCCATGTATGCAGTATTGCCATATTGTCAGCGGAAAGGTCAAAATACCCACCTGTATTTTTGGCAAAAAAAACATTTTCCGCAAAATAAGTTGTTGATTTAACACTTTTCAAAAATATTTCAAATTCGTCTGGCGATAGTATATACCAAGCAAAGAAAGAAGAAGTAAATATCACTACAAAAAATACGGGTAAAATGCGATTAATTCGGCGTTGATAAAAATTTTTGAAAGTAAATTGGCTAGTTTGCATTTCAGTGTAGATTGTTTTTGTAATCAAGAATCCTGAAATAACAAAAAAAATGTCAACACCAATAAATCCACCTGGCAACCAAGCGTTATTTAAATGAAAAATGATGACAGATAAAACAGCTAAAGCTCTTAGTCCATCAATATCAGCTCTGTATTTAATGCTCATAAAAATACAACCATGTGAAAGTAAAATGAAAAAATCAGAAATTAAACAATATAAACTACACTTGTTTAAGTGCTATTTTATTTAAAAATAATTTTCTATAATTTTTTCATGAGGTTAAGTTTTTTATTTAAGGGCTGATCTTATATAGGTTTGTCTTTAAAGTCAATGAAGAGAATTTAGTGTTACTAATATAAGATTGAAAAATTTGAAGCATAAACGATTAGAGTTGCATTCCTATAAATATTAAGAAGCTAATGCTCTTCACCTTTCAGATTAATTTGGTATTAACCGCTTGATGATAATTAAACATAAGAGTTATAAATTTTCTTAATTATTAAACAGATTAGGGAGAAGATTTATGAATTGGTTATCCTACATTAAAGACTATCTTGTTGGGTTATGATATGATCTGTATCAATTTATTAGCAATAAGCAATGGTGATTATGAGTTATCAAGTTTTAGCTCGCAAATGGCGACCAAAATCATTCTCTGAAGTGGTAGGACAACAACATGTTTTAAAAATTCTTTCAAATGCGCTTTCGCTTGGAAGAGTTCATCATGCTTATCTGTTCTCAGGAACCAGAGGTGTAGGAAAAACTTCAATTGCTCGTTTATTAGCAAAAGGATTAAATTGTGAAAGCGGTATAACGGCAACACCATGTGGTACTTGTGATAATTGTCGCGATATCGAATTAGGGCGATTTGTTGATTTACTCGAAATTGACGCAGCTTCACGTACAAAAGTTGAGGATACTCGAGAAATTCTTGATAATATTCAATACTTACCAACTAAAGGGCGCTTTAAAGTTTATTTAATAGACGAAGTTCATATGCTATCGCGTAGCAGCTTCAATGCATTACTTAAAACGCTAGAAGAACCCCCAGAGCATGTTAAGTTTTTGTTAGCAACGACAGATCCGCAAAAATTGCCAATTACTATTTTGTCTCGTTGTTTACACTTACATCTGAATGTATTGGACACTACACTTATTGAACGTCAACTTACTCATGTTCTAACGTTAGAACAAATTGAACATGACCCAAAATCTGTGCATTTATTGGCTAAAGCAGCTAATGGAAGTATGCGTGATGCTTTAAGTTTGACAGATCAAGCCATCGCCCTAGGAAATGGCAAAGTTGATGTAATATCAGTTACTGTTATGTTAGGTACACTAGATAAATCTATACCGTTTTCGATAGTTGAGGCGCTTTATCAAAGTGATGGTAATGCATTAATGCAGCAAATTGAAGCTGCAGCTAGGCAAGGTGCAGATTGGGATAATTTATTAGCAGAGACTATTACATTATTACATCAAATAGCATTATTACAAGTAGTACCAACTGCTTTAGGTGACTATACTGATAACGAAGAACGTATTCGTTATCTAGCACAATATATGGCGCCAAATGATGTTCAATTGTTTTATCAAATTTTGCTAATGGGAAGAAAAGAACTAGCTTTTGCACCAGATAAGAAAATTGGTGTTGAAATGAGCTTTCTTCGAGCTTTGGCTTTTATACCAAAGGCGGTTGATTTAGTTGAGATGCCAACCTCTTCCTCAGTAACAAAAGATGCACAACCACAAAAACAATTGCATACAGCAAAAACAAATGTCGCAACACCAATAAAACAACCAGTTAAAGTTAATATTGGTTCGTCTACAATAAAGGATGAATTGCTTTATCAAGTATCTCAACCAATGGAGTCCGGTACAACTGACAAACAACAGCATCAAGCAAAACAAAAAAATGTGCTGAATGTTGATTCAAATGAAGAAAAACAAGAGCTGCAAGCGCCAGATGATGTTTCATCTATAACTAAAAGTATTTTAGAAATGCGTATGCAATTGATAAAAGAGGAACAAAATCCAAAAAAGCCTGAATCGGTTGAGCAAACTCAACCACAACATCTTAATGTAAGCGAATCACTAAGCCAGAAAAATGGCCTCTCAAAAGTTATAGATAATGTCAATAAACTTGATAATATTCAACATAATAATGAAGAGGAAATTACAGCTGAGAATTATCAATGGCAATCTCGTGGTTTAGTTGAAGTTAAAGATGATTTACTTATTAATACTAAAACATTTCGTGAGTCGCTAAATGGTGATAAAACCCCTGAAATGTTAAAAAAATTAATTGATGAAATGGCAAAAAAAGATGCATGGTGCGCTGAAATTGAGCAGTTAGACTTACCACCATTAATTAAGCAGATCGTCATTAACTCATTTATTGAGCAAATAGATAGTAATAATATTGTTTTACATACGCGATCATCTGTAAAACACCTAATTAATTCAGTAAATAATGTTGCTAAAGTTGAAAAAGCATTAGCCAAGTATCGACAATGTACATTAAATGTGAAAATTATTATAGATGATAACCAAACGAATAAAACCCCTTTAGAAATGCGTGAAGACTTATACCAACAAAAAGTATTCCAAGCAAAAGCCACAATAAATAGCGATCCAAAAGTAGCACTGATTTGTCAATATTTTGAAGCCAAGATTGATGAAGCTAGTATTCGTCCTGTATAATTATGGGCTAAATATATTTAATAATGAGGAAGAATTATGTTTTCAGGTGGTAAAGGTGGTTTGGGCAATTTAATGAAACAAGCTCAACAAATGCAAGCAAAAATGCAACAAGCTCAAGAAGAAATTGCTAAATTAGAAGTTACTGGCGAATCAGGTGCAGGTTTAGTTAAAGTTACTATAAATGGGGCTCATAACTGTAAACGTGTTGAAATTGATCCTTCTTTAGTTTCCGAAGATGATAAAGAAATGTTAGAAGATCTTATTGCAGCAGCCTTTAATGATGCTACTCGCCGTTTAGACGAATCACAAAAAGAAAAAATGGCACAAGTAACTGGTGGAATGCAATTACCACCAGGTTTTAAAATGCCATTTTAATTATCAATTATTTAAAATATGTTAATGTTTTAAATAGGGCGTCGACTCTATTATTAATTGAAAAAGAGCGGAAATTCAAAAGAGCTTAATTTTCGCTTATTAATTCAAGGTTATTTCCCAATAAAAATAAAATCATTTACTACTTTTCCTTATTGTAAGTAATAACATTCCACTTTTTTGAATATATTACATAAATCATAGATCTCAATTTTAGCTCAACATTTTGACTGTCTATTTATACAGTTTTTCTTTATTATTTTTATTCTATCAGGTAAACTAACCAACATTAGTTTTAATGTGAATTGTCAATTAGCATCATCAAAAATTCAACTTTTATGCTGCTATGTCATAATGATATTTGAATTTAAATTATTATTGGCGATTTTTGAAAGCAACATAAATTGTACTGAGGATACATTGTGATAGGTCGTTTACGCGGAACAATTATAGAAAAGCAACCCCCTAAAGTACTGATTGAAGTCGGAGGAGTAGGTTATAATGTTTTTATGCCTATGACTTGTTTTTATGAGTTACCTAATAATGGTCAAGAAGTAATGGTATTAACTCATTTTATTGTTCGTGAAGATGCACAGCTATTATATGGTTTTAATCATGAACAAGAACGTGAATTGTTTCGTGAATTGATAAAAGTGAATGGTGTTGGTCCCAAATTAGCTTTAGCTATTTTATCAGGAATGTCTGCTCAACAATTTATTAATGCCGTAGAACAAAGTGAAATAAAAACACTCGTTAAATTACCTGGGGTTGGTACAAAAACCGCAGAACGATTAATTGTTGAGATGAAAGATCGGGTCAAACGTTTAGGTGAAGAGTTATCTGCCACTAATATGATCATTGAGACAGGCGAACACAAAAAATCATCCAACCAAATTGAAAGTGAAGCAATTTCGGCATTAATCGCATTAGGTTATAAGCCACAAGAAGCTAGCCGTATCATTAGTAAAGTCATCAGTCATGATATGGATTGTGAAACACTCATTCGTGAAGCATTAAAATCGGCGTTATAAAATAAGGATTAAGTATGATTGAAGCGGATCGTTTGATTGCACCACAAGTTCAAAAAGAAGAAGAATCGCTAGATCGTGCGATTCGTCCTAAATATTTGGATGAATATATTGGCCAACCTCAAGTGCGAGAGCAAATGAAAATCTTCATTCAAGCAGCAAAACAACGTAAAGATGCACTTGACCATGTATTAATTTTTGGACCTCCAGGATTGGGTAAAACCACTTTAGCTAATATAGTTGCCAACGAAATGAACGTTAATTTACGCACTACTTCAGGCCCTGTACTTGAAAAAGCCGGTGATTTAGCTGCTATGTTAACAAATCTCGAACCAAATGATGTGCTTTTTATTGATGAGATTCACCGACTTTCCCCAGTTGTAGAAGAAATTTTATATCCAGCTATGGAAGATTATCAATTAGATATTATGATTGGCGAGGGACCAGCTGCACGTTCGATTAAAATAGATCTTCCACCGTTTACGTTAATTGGAGCTACAACAAGAGCAGGTTCACTAACCTCGCCACTTAGGGATCGTTTCGGTATTGTGCAACGTCTTGAATTTTATCGAGTTGAAGATTTGGAATATATTGTGAGCCGTAGCGCTAAATTTTTAGGTATGGATTTATCAGATAAAGGCGCACATTTAATTGCTAAACGTTCACGAGGAACCCCTCGAATTGCCAATCGCTTATTACGTCGAGTAAGAGATTATGCGGATGTTAAATCAAAGGGAATCATTGATGAGAAAATAGCAATGCTAGCACTTGATATGCTTGATGTTGATAATGAAGGTTTTGACTACATGGATCGCAAATTATTACTTGCAATTATTGAAAAATTTATGGGTGGTCCTGTTGGTTTAGATAATATTGCTGCAGCTATTGGTGAAGAACGCGAAACAATAGAAGACGTGCTTGAACCATTTTTAATTCAACAAGGTTATATTCAAAGAACCCCTCGAGGTAGAATTGCAACGCCACATGCCTACCGTCATTTTGGGATTATTCAAGACAATTAATTATAAATAAGAACACATAAATATAAAAAGCGTAATGATTATGTTATTACGCTTTTTGCTCTCAAATTAGAGTTAATCTAATTCCTTTTCTGTAAAAACCCTACTAAATAAATCAGTACTTAAATAACGTTCACCAGAAGATGGTAAAATAACTACAATCATTTTATTAGCATTTTCGGGTAATTTTGCTAAGCGATGGGCTGCAAAAACGGCTGCACCAGACGAGATTCCTGCTAATATGCCTTCTTTTTCCATTAATTCACGAGCTGTTTCGATAGCCTCTTCGTCCGATATCCTTTCAACCCGATCAATTAAACTTAAATCAAGATTTGCAGGAATAAAACCAGCTCCAATACCTTGAATCTTATGCGGACCTGGTTTAATCGGCTTGCCTGTTAGCGCTTGGGTAATTACTGGTGAATTGGTTGGCTCAACAGCAACTGCAGTTATAGCCTTACCCTGCACATTTTTAATATAACGTGTAACGCCAGTAAATGTGCCGCCCGTTCCTACGCCTGCGATAAAAATATCGATTTGACCATCGGTGTCTTGCCATATTTCCGGACCGGTTGTTTTTTCGTGTATTTCAGGATTGGCTGGATTACTAAATTGTTGCAGCATGATGTTTTTTTTAGGATTGCTAGCAACAATTTCTTCGGCTTTTTCAATAGCACCTTTCATGCCCTTTGCTGCTTCGGTTAATACAAGGTTAGCGCCAAGTGCTTTAAGGAGTTTTCTACGTTCTATACTCATACTTTCTGGCATAGCTAAAGTTAATTTATAACCTCGAGCTGCGGCAACGGCCGCAAGCGCAATACCTGTATTGCCGCTTGTTGGCTCGATTAATTTGACATTTGATGTTAACAAACCACGTTTTTCGGCATCCCAAATCATGTTTGATGCAATACGACATTTCACACTAAAACTTGGATTACGCGATTCAATTTTAGCTAAGATATTACCACGACCAAAATGTTTTAAGCGAACAAGTGGAGTATGGCCGATAGTTTGTGAGTTATCATCAAATATTATACTCATAAAAGAATCCTTAATAAGTGGCTTTAAATAGGGTAGCGCAGAGTTATGGTAGCTAATAATACTAACATTATAAATATAACCCAAAAAGATGATACTAACTAATACTTATAATATTCATTTAAGAGATAAAGATTAACTTTTTAAATAATAAAAAATAAATGAAAAAAGTATCCGTGAATTTTACAGATTAATGTCTTATTACGAGATTAACTGGTTTAAGTAGATTAATATGCTATATTAATTCAAAAACATCATTGCCTTCGATAAACATAAAATATGTTTTAAATATTTAAAAAGGCACCATCAAAAGTGAAAGAACATACAACATTTGCATTTTTGATTAGTCACATTCAAAAATAGATTTAGACCGTAATATTTTAAAAAGCTAAATACTAATATCACTTTCTATTTCTAATTCAATTTTTCTTATTGCTTGCTCACAACGGTAAATTCGGTTATCAAGTGAAGCAATTTTAACAGGATCGATGAATTCAGGAGAAAGTTCCAATTCGAATTTCATTTCTTGTAATCGACGCAAATAATCTAAATGACGTGAATGTTTTTCATAAAGCGTTTCTTCTATAAGGGAATCTTGTTCTTTTTTGCGTAATTGATGAGTTGCTAATTCACGGGTTAAAGCAGTAATTTGATTAACTAATGTTTCGGATAAAAAAGTAATCTGCTCGAATTTTTGTGACATTACATGATGAACTAAAGATAGATAGGTTTGCTTAATTTTTTCAAGATAGAACGCATTATCAGTAACTATTTTACTCGTATGAAATAAATGCTCATCAAAATAATGTTCTTGATATTGCTTTTGTTCTGATAAAGTAATTTGTTGTTCAAGCATATCAATTTGTGTTTTAAGTCGATTTAATAAATTTGGCATTATTTTTAATCTTATGAATTAAGTGATGTATTGTCATCTTCACCAAAATAACTTCCCAAATGAATTTTGGATAGATTAATGAGTTTCATAAATGCTTCAAAAGTTAGTTTATCAGCAGTATTTTTATTCTTAACTAATATCTTTCTTTCAATAAGTTTTAGTTCAATACGATTATAGCAATCGACTAAATTAAGTGGTAAAGGTGAATGTGCACGTTTACCAAGCCAAAAAATACCTTGCAAGGGTAGGCTTATGGAAAATAATATTGTAATTACTGTAACAGCTAATTGTGCAGGTAAATAGTATTGCCATACTAATAAACCAATAATAATAGGTGGTAAATATTTTTTTGCGGTTTTTATGTAGTTAATGATTTTTAATTCCGGAAACGAATAAATGAGCTCTTTATCTTTAGGGCAAAGCTGCATATACCGTTGTCCAAGCTTAAAAGTATTAACTAAATTCATATGTAGGGGATTCCTCGACATTCACTTGTTATTGTCTTAAAATAACGCCATCCAAATTGGAGACTCTTTTTATTTTATCTTAAAATATAAGATATCAGAAGTCACCTTCGTGTAATCACATCGATTTAAATCATGTGTTGAGTTACCAATTTTGATTGGTATATATCTTTTTTATTCAAATTATAGGAATTACTATGTCATCAAGTAATAACGCTCTTGTTCTTAATTGCGGAAGCTCATCATTAAAATTTGCCATTATAAACCCTGAAAACGGTGATGAATTTCTTTCTGGATTAGCCGAATGTTTTAACCTTCCTGATGCACGTATTAAGTGGAAACTTGACGGTGTTAAAGGTGAAGCATCTTTAGGTGCAGGCGCTGCACATAGTGAAGCAATTAAATTTATTGTTGATAGTATCTTCCCACAAAAACCAGAATTATTAGATAGTATTAAGTCTATTGGACACCGAATTGTTCATGGTGGCGAAAAATACACTCAATCAGTTGTAATTGATGATTCAGTATTAAAAGGTATTGAAGATGCAGCAGCATTCGCACCTTTACATAACCCAGCGCATTTAATTGGTATTCGTGAAGCGTTTGCTGCATTTCCACATTTAAAAACTAAAAATGTTGCTGTTTTTGATACTGCATTCCATACAACAATGCCAAAAGAAGCTTATTTATATGCTATTCCAAACGAATTATACACAAAACATGGTATTCGTCGTTATGGTGCACATGGCACTAGCCATTATTACGTTAGCCGTGAAGCTGCAAGATTATTAAATAAACCAGTTGAAGAAACTAATGTTATTACTTGTCATTTAGGTAATGGTGCATCAATTACAGCTGTTAAAAATGGTGAATGTGTTGAAACTTCAATGGGATTAACGCCACTTGAAGGTTTAGTGATGGGAACACGTAGTGGTGATATCGATCCTGCTATTATGTTCTTCTTACATGACAATTTAAAAATGTCTGTTGGTGATATTAATAATCTTTTAAATAAAAAATCGGGTTTATTAGGTTTAACAGGGGTAAGCAGCGATTGCCGTTATGTCACTGATAATTATGAAACAGATGAAAATGCTAAAAATGCGTTAGATGTTTTTGTTCATCGTTTAGTGAAATATATCGGTGGTTATGCAATGTTATTAGATGGACGTTTAGATGCCATTATCTTTACCGGTGGTATTGGTGAAAACTCTGAAGAAGTTCGTCGTATGGCATTACAAAAATTAAGTATTCTTGGTTTTGAACTTGATCAAGAACGTAACCTTGCTGCACGTTTCGGTCAAGGTGGAACAATTACTAAAGATGGCTCAGCAATTGCAATGGTGATTCCTACCAATGAAGAACTCGTTATTGCTCAAGATGCTGCACGCTTAACTGCTTAAAAAACAATTAAAACCGCCGAATGGCGGTTTGTTTTTATTTAATAAAGAATTAAGAGGAAATTAATTATGTCTCGTACAATTATGCTCATTCCAACTGGTACCAATGTGGGGTTAACAGGTGTGAGTCTTGGTGTTATTCGAGCTATGGAGCGTCAAGGTATAAACTTAAATGTATTTAAGCCAGTTGCACAACCAAGAGCCGGAGGGGATGCACCAGACAACACAACAACCTTAGTGAGCAATAACACATCAATTCCAACGCTTAAACCACTAAAAATGAGCCATGTTGAAAACCTATTAGGGCTAAATCAACAAGACGTATTAATGGAAGAAATCGTGGCGCTGTATGCTGAAAACACCAAAGGTGCAGATGTTGTTTTAGTTGAAGGTATTGTGCCAACTTCGGATTACCCTTTTGCAAATGAACTCAATAATAACATTGCTAAAACACTGGGTGCTGAAATTATTTTTGTTGTTAACATGGGGAAAGATACACCAGAACAACTCAAAGATCGTATTGAAATTGCACGTTCTAACTTTGGTGGTATCAAAAATGAAAAAATTGTGGGTATAATTGTAAACAAAGTTAACGCCCCGGTTGAAGAACAAAACCTTGCTCGCCCGGATGTTGCCGAAATTTATCATACCCCTAAATTCGATGATAAAAAAATCACTATCGAGGATTTAAATAAACATAGTCCATTGCCAGTGCTGGGGTGTATTCCTTGGAATATGGATTTAAGTGCTTGCCGTTCTATTGACATTGCAAAACATTTTGGTGAAAAAATTATTAATGAAGGTGACATCAAAAACCGCCGCATCAAACATATATCTTTCTGTTCTCGTAGTGTGCCAAATATCATTAGTCATCTTCAACCAAATGCATTATTAGTGACGTCTGCTGATCGTGCTGATGTATTAGTGACTATCAGTTTAGCAGCCATGAATGGTATGGCAATTGGTGGTGTGCTTTTAACTGGTGGCTATGAAATCGATGAAAAAATCGCAAAATTATGTCAACCAGCTTTTGATACAGGCTTACCGGTATTTACCGTGCAAACAAATACTTTCCAAACTTCTATTAATTTACAGCAATTCAATTTAGAAATTCCTGTTGATGATAAAGAGCGTATGGAAAATACCCAAAATTATGTAGCTGATCATATTGATATTAATTGGGTGAAATCATTAAATGAAGTTGTAGCTTCTGCTCGTCGCTTGTCTCCTCCTGCATTCCGTTATCAATTAACTGAACTTGCACGTAATGCGAAAAAAGTAGTGGTATTACCAGAAGGTGACGAACCAAGAACAGTTAAAGCAGCAGCAATTTGTGCTGAACGTAACATTGCAAAATGTGTACTAATTGGTAATCCTGATGAAGTACGTAAAGTAGCTGCTTCACAAGGTGTAACTTTAGGCTCTGGTGTTGAAATTGTCGATCCTGAAAATATCCGTGAAAAATATGTTCCTCGTCTAGTTGAATTACGTAAAAACAAAGGTATGACCGAAGTGATTGCTCGTGAGCAATTAGCTGATAATGTGGTACTTGGTACAATGATGCTTGAAGCTAATGAAGTTGATGGCTTAGTATCAGGTGCTGTACATACAACTGCTAATACTATACGTCCACCATTGCAACTAATTAAAACTGCGCCGGGTAGCTCACTTGTTTCATCGGTATTTTTTATGTTAATGCCTGATCAAGTTTATATTTATGGTGACTGTGCGATCAACCCAGATCCAACGGCACAAGAACTGGCAGAAATTGCAATTCAATCAGCTGATACCGCCATTGCTTTTGGTATTGAGCCACGTGTTGCTATGATCTCTTATTCAACAGGTAGTTCAGGTCAAGGTGCTGATGTTGAAAAAGTTAAAGAAGCAACTCGTATTGCTCAAGAAAAACGCCCAGATTTAATGATCGATGGTCCATTACAATATGATGCAGCGGTAATGCCTGATGTAGCAAAATCGAAAGCACCAAATTCACAAGTTGCAGGTAAAGCGACTGTATTTATCTTCCCTGATCTTAATACGGGTAATACAACTTATAAAGCAGTACAACGCTCAGCGGATCTTGTTTCAATTGGTCCAATGCTACAAGGTATGCGTAAACCCGTTAATGACTTATCTCGAGGTGCATTAGTTGATGATATTGTCTACACGATTGCTTTAACAGCAATTCAATCTGCACAAGAGCAAAATGCTAATAATTAATTTTGTCTAATATCAATAAGGGGTGAGTAAAATCCCCCTTTTTCAATGTAGAATTACCTAACACATTATTCAAATCCGAAATAGCTAAAAAACTCTCGATTTTAAACTCAATAAATAAGGTAACACATTCTCTTTTCAAATCAATTAGTTAATAAATTAACGCTTCTTTAAATTTAATTATATATTATTCAAATAGTTATATTTAATTTTATTGAGCCTATCAAAAAAGGGCATTTTGAAAATATTCTTTTGAATATTTTATTGGCAATGTACTTTTATACTTCAATAAAATAATCAGCTAATCAAGCAATGTAAAATCTTATTAATAAAAAACATAATTTGATGGAATTTTGTTAATTAAGTAATATAATTGTTAATTATTTTCAATAAAGGTAAAAGTATATGAGCGATTTTAATCAAACTGGTGATAGAATCATTGCACCAAGTATATATCCTGAAACGCTATGGAGTGAAGCTGAGGTATTAGGCGCCATGATTTGGTTATGGAATCAAAATCCAGATTATAAAAAAGCCGCACTTGATTCAGCTCTAGACGTTTTACAACCCATAATTCGCTCTAAAAACTTTGCGTTAATTGTTCATAATAATAAGCCTTTAGGTTACATGAATTGGGCTTATTTTAATCGCCAAGAAGAGCAACAATACCTCAATAAAGAACTGCCTTATACCCAGTTTGTTCATTGCAATCAATTAAATAAATCCAAACGACTATGGATACTCTCCTTTTACTGTCCGTTTGGATTACGTGATGTCTTTTTAACGAAATCAATCTGTAAAAAAGTACTAAAAAATAATCTTTGTTATTTCGGCTATCACAAATCTAAAAATAAGACAGTCATTAAAAAAGTTCAATGTTGAGTTTTCCAAATTAATTATGATTTATAGCTAATTAGTTTTTATGTGATTGTTTTCATTGTTTAAAAATAAATATGTGATATCGCTAAGTTTTATCACTCATTAAAGGTAATAATTATGAATAAAGTCTACCAAACAAAATTTAATATTGTTACTGGTATTACAATAGCATGTTCTGAATTAGTTCGCAGAGCTTGTAAATCAACGACCACATTTACATGCCTCGTTACTTCAGCTTTAATGATTCCAACTTCTGCATTTGCTTTAGATTGTACAGCAAATGCTGATGGTTCATATTTAGTAGGTCAAAACAGTCCTAGCTGTAATAATATTAAAGCCGCTACCGTAACTCAATCTGGTAATGCTAGTTTTTATATCCTAACAAGAAGTAAACTACATGAAAAACTTAATGTCGGGGATACAGTTTTAACTGCAAATGTTAATGGAGATTATACTGGATTAGCGAATCAATATGCTAGCGGTGGTTCTGGAAGTTCAATTAACGCAGGTGACTTAAATTTTACTATTGTAAATAATGGTAACTCTATTGGGCTTGCAACATATCATAATGTTGATATAACGGCCAAAAATGTCGAATTAAATGTAACGAACGATTATACTCGAGGTAGTAATTTAAGTGGTAATATTGCATCTTATAGCCTATTGGCAGGTTCGGCTGTAAATTCCGGAGAAATAAACACTTATAACGGAAAATACAGTACAATTACTGTCGATAAATTAAAAATTAATCAAGCAGTAAAAGGCGGCAAAACCCAACCAATTTTAAATAATGGTATTCGAGCTATTCAAGGTGCTTACGATAACTCAGGTAATGGTTCAGCCGGTCAAGTTATAATCAATGATAATTTAGATATGACATTGACAGGGAATCGTTCTATTGGGATTTACATCTCAGGTAACCCTACTAATCATGATACAGCCGATAAAGTTGGTGCGGATGGTCAATTGACGCCCAAAGTAATATTAAAAGGTGAAAAAAATACAATTACCATAAATAAAAGCAGCGAAAAATCGACATTAAAATGGGATAGCTCTGCAATAAAATTAGGAAAAACGCGTAACACTGGTGAAGGTGCGGGTATTTTAGAGTCGTATGGAGAATTGACGATTGATACAACCAATGCTCTAGAGGGTAGTGGTATCAAAATGGTCCGCAATTCATTGATAAAAGCGGATTATGAAAATAGTTCAACTATTATCAAAACAGGAGGTTATGCACTTGAAATTGGTACACATGACGATGCCACTTTAGGTGGACAGCTTGAACAGGCCGCATCGCATGGTGTGAAAGCTAGTTTTAAAAATGCAATATTCACAACAACTGGTACCAGTGCAGATCCTGTAGTAAATGGTTCTATAGGTCGTAAAGATTTAATATTTGTCGATCAAGGGCAAGTTGACACGGTTTTATCCTTTACTGGTGACAAAACAAATCTTACTGCAAATGATGCAGGCTATATTATTAACGTAAGTGGTAATTACACTGCACCTAATTATCAATTCTTTTCTAACACTTATGATTCTAATGGAGCTGAACTTGGGCACGATGCATATCAAGGATCCTCAGTCACATTTAATGCTTCGGGTAAAGGCAGCATGACTGGATTAGTCTATAAAGGTTTAGTAAAAGTCGAAGAAGGTGAGGTTTTAGATACCAATGTAAATACTGTACTTAATATTAATTTAAATGATAATTTTACGTGGAATTTGAAACCAAATGATACAAACAACATAGCAAAATTTGATAAGGTTGAGCTGAACAATGGCGCAACAATTAATGGTGCTTTTGATGATGCAGGTGGCAATGAATTTATATTACAAGGGGATGTCATAAATAATGGCGGTATTATTAACTTGGATAACCATTCACATGGAAAATATAATGACATTTTAACTATTGATGGTAATTATAGCGCTTCTGGCAATGCAATAATTAAAATAAATACGCTGTGGAATAACCCAAGTGTAATGTATAGCACTAATTCGCAATCAGATATGTTAAAAATTACAGGTACGGCAATTGGAGTAACAAAAGTTATTCCGGTAAATTCGGCTGGAAAAGAAAATATTATTGACGGAAATATTCAGCAAATCACAAGTATCATTAATTCAGTGCCAGTAATTTATGTTGGGGAAAGTAGCAATGAGCAAGCTTTTCAAGGCGTTGCACACACTAGTGGTGCAACTGAGGTACAATTAGCAAAACGTACAACTGCAAATGGAGATGAATATTACTGGACAATGGAATCAGGCAATCCAACACCATTAATCCCTATAATACCACCTGAGCTACCGACATCACCAACATCACCAATATTTCCAATGCCGATAGTGCCATTAACACCACAAATTGATCTGGCTGAGCCTAAACCGATTTTATCAAGTCCAGTTGCTGGTTATGTTGCTATGCCAAGAGTCAATCAAGAACAAGGACTTTTAAGCATTGGAACATTACATGAACGCCGTGGACAAGATATAAAATTTGATTCTGTCAATTATAATAGCAATGAATACGCAGGAGAAACATGGGGAAGAATATTAGGCAAACACCTTAAACAAAATGGGAAAGATCGCTTAAATTATGATACAGATATATATGGAATCCAATTTGGGCATGACTTAATTAACGAAGTTTACGAAAATGGCGGTCATAATCATGTTGGTATGTATTTAGCCTATAGTAAGGCTTATACTGATTTTTCTGACAAATATCGAGCTGAAAACGGAAGACTTTCTCATAATAAACGGACAGGTAAAGGTAAATCAGAGTCAGTAAACTTAGGATTAACCAATACTTATTTTTCTACCGATAACAGCTATCTTGACTTAGTGGGGCAATTTTCCTACTTACGTAACAAATATGAAGCTAGAAATGGGAATAATCCTCATTCCCAAAATGGTTGGGGTATTGCTATCTCTGCCGAAGCAGGGCATGCTTTTACAATAAACCAAACGGATTTAAATCAAAATTATTGGTTAATTGAGCCTCAAGTTCAAATGGTGTATCAATATGTTGACTTAGATAGCTTTAAAGATAAATACAGAAAAGTGGATCAAAATGGTCAAGATCTACTTAGGGGGCGAATAGGGGTTCGGCTCGCTTATAATCAAAGCAAAGATCATCAAACAACAACACTTTATGCTATAGGTAATATTTGGCATGATTTTATCAAACCCAATGAGGCTGATATTGGTCGAGATAGTTTACGTGAAAAATATGCTAACACATGGGGTGAATTAGGGCTTGGAATCAAAGCTCCATTAGGTCAAAATATGTACTTATACGGCGATACTCGCTATGAACACGATTTTGGTAGTGCTAAACGTCAAGGTTATAGAGGAAATCTTGGTATAGAACATAAATGGTAATTCTGAATTAAAAATTTAAATCACGATTTAGTTTCAAATTGTTATCAATATTATACGTACGTAATGGCTTGTTAGGCATTGCGTACGTTTTTTATTCAGCATAGTTTCATTTGCTTTATTCAATTTTTTTGGGGTTAATTGAATGGATTTTGCTCGACTATCTTTAATTGAGCAAGAGCATTTTATATAACTTTTTTCTAAATTCTCTAATATTTGGGAAATTGTCATCACATCGATATTTGTTTTATTTGATACAATAACTTGTGTTATTTCGCCTGATCGCTGTGATAGATAAGCAAGCGTTGCACGCACTATAAATTGCGGATGAGTGATAGACTGTTTTTTTAAGCAATTTTTGATATTCGTATGCCAGAACGAATAGTTTTCATAAAAACAAAACCAATAGATTCAGAATCAGTTTGGAATTGAGTTAAAAACTTATCGTCCTTTGTCATAATTTACCCTTCAACTAAACTATTTAATTTGTAAGCTTTATCAATAATATCATCTGAAATCTGTTTTATAAAATCATAAAATGCTTTCGTATCCATTTTTAGATCTGGTTTTAGAGAAATTTCTAATTTTAATGCATATTGATTATGTGATATTTCCATAATTTAATGTGAGAAAAACAGTAAATCTATTTCAGGCATATCAAATTATTCTGTAAATTCTTGCTTATCAATAATCTTTGATAAAGTCACTTCCATTTCTGGTATATTTTGTAATTTGAAAATACCTTTAGCCCCTGTTTTTAAGTCACCAAATATACGAAAGTCTTCAAGATCAGTTTCCCATAATTTTCTTAAATTAAGATCAGTATAATATTGCAAATTGAATTGGTTTAGCCTTTGTTGGTAATATGAAACAAATTGAAATGGTATTCATAGGTCTCCTTTTAATAAGTTTACTTATTAATTAAGTAAAGAGAATTCAATTCTTTGATTTATTGACTTATTACAAGGTTAATTTGATGACCATGATATTGAATTTTGTAATAAGATGATTTCAAAATTATTAATAATATAAATATTTATCACTGTTTTTAATTAATGATCTCAATTTAATCGGTAAATGATACAATAGCATCCCAATTTTGTAATAGTTCATAGTTTAGGAATAAAATTGATGAAAAAAGACATCCACCAGCAACGTATTTTAATTCTTGATTTTGGTTCACAAGTTACTCAATTAATTGCTCGTAGAATTCGCGAAATCGGCGTGTATTGTGAACTTTGGCCGTGGGATGTATCAGAAGAAAAAATCAAACAATTTAATCCTAAAGGTATCATTTTATCAGGTAGTCCTGAAAGCACGACTGAACTAAGCAGCCCACGAGCACCCGAATATGTCTTCAACGCAGGTGTGCCTGTATTAGGGATCTGTTATGGCATGCAAACTATGGCAATTCAAGTTGGTAAGGGCGGTCAAGTGACTGGATCTAACCAACGTGAATTTGGTTATGCTAAAGTGGATCTTGTTGGATCGTCAAAATTAACTGATGGTATTTTTGATAGCGCAAGTGAACAAGGCATTAATCAACTTGATGTTTGGATGAGCCACGGTGATAAAGTAACAGCATTGCCTGATAGTTTCACACTGATTGGGCGTACTGAAACTTGCCCATTTGCTATTATGGCTAATGACGAAAAACAATTTTATGGCGTTCAATTTCATCCAGAAGTAACTCATACTGTAAAAGGTTTCGAGTTATTGCAACGTTTTGTGATTGATATTTGTCACTGTGAAAAGCTCTGGACACCATCTTCAATTATTACCGATGCTATTGCTCGAATTAAAGAACAGGTTGGCAATGACAAAGTATTACTTGGCTTATCAGGAGGGGTTGATTCTTCTGTTACAGCATTGTTATTACACCAAGCTATCGGAGATCAATTAACTTGTGTATTTGTTGATCATGGTTTGTTACGCTTGAACGAAGCTCAACAAGTTATGGATATGTTTGGTAATAAATTTGGCTTAAATATCATAGCTGTAAATGCTGAAGAGCGCTTTTTAGCTGCACTAAAAGGTGAAGCAGATCCTGAAGCAAAACGTAAAATTATTGGGCGTGAATTTGTTGCTGTATTTGATGAAGAGGCGGCAAAATTAAAAGATGTAAAATGGTTAGCTCAAGGTACTATCTATCCTGATGTCATTGAATCGGCAGCAGCTGACACAGGTAAGGCACATGTGATTAAATCACACCATAATGTAGGCGGATTACCCGAAAATATGAAAATGGGCTTGGTTGAGCCACTGCGTGAACTGTTTAAAGACGAAGTACGCAAAGTCGGTTTAGAACTTGGCTTACCTTACGACATGCTTTATCGCCATCCATTCCCTGGTCCCGGCTTAGGTGTTCGAATACTTGGTGAAGTAAAAAAAGAGTATTGCGACTTACTACGTAGAGCCGATGCTATCTTCATTGAAGAGCTTTACAAAGCCGAGCTATATCACAAAGTCAGCCAAGCCTTTACCGTATTCTTGCCTGTACGCTCAGTTGGTGTCATGGGGGATGGTCGAAAATATGATTGGGTTGTTTCACTGCGAGCTGTTGAAACGGTTGACTTTATGACTGCTCATTGGGCTCACTTACCATATGAATTTCTTGGTCGAGTTTCTAATCGCATTATTAATGAAGTTAACGGCATATCCCGTGTTGTGTATGATATAAGCGGAAAACCGCCAGCAACCATTGAGTGGGAATAAAAACACTAACAACGAAATAAATTATTAACATTTATTAAAGCCGGTGGTATCACAGTATCGCTGGTTTTAGATCTTCCTGCAATGATTAACGTTATAACTCCTTTAACAAATGATAATTTTATTGTTGTTTGTGTATCAAATAAATTTGCTTGATTATTAATTCCGTTGAAAATCATTCAATATTTGATTTTCTTTTCATAGTGATAAAAACAGAACTTGGCAAAACGCACCAAAAAGTCAATTAATTTACGATTACGAAATCCATCATACCCAATAATAATAAAGTCGAATTTCTACAACAAAATGGTTGATTAATTACTCAAAAAAAGTTATTTTAACGACTTTTTAAACATTAACTGTTAATGGATTTACATTCACTAACATTGATTGATTGTTTACGCATCAAAAATAAATAATATTTAGAATTTGGATATTGCATTAGTAAGGAATATAAATGTCTTTTTCGGGTTTAATTTCAACTGGGTTAGATGCTCTTTCTTCAGCAGTACCTCATAATCGTTACTCCCTTAAATTGAATGAACTGAATATAACCGAATCAATTTCAGTTGATGCTGTTGCCATTGATGAACAGTTAAACCAACCTTGGCGTTATATTATCACCTTTACCAGTTGCAACCCTAACCGTGAGTTAATCACACAATGGCAAGAAAGTGATTTAGTCTTTATTCAACGACTATTGGCTGATGTTGGCATCAGCCTAGCGATCTGGATGTTCATGGTTGTGTAGAAAAGGGTAAATAATGATTTTTGAATTAAATAATACCAACAAATTATCTAAATATCGTTACTTATTGGTTGATAACATCGTCGCCCTTAACCCAGTTGAACCATTATCAAAAGAAGGGTTAATAGACCTATTTGGTGAAGGCAACCCATTTAGCGAAAAAAAACTCACGCAAGTTTTACGTTCGGATTTAGATTATACAGAACAAAAACGGCTCCCCCTTGATAACAAGGTGATTATGCAAGCAACACAACTGGTTGAACAAGCTTATCAATTAGGCTTAACTGACGCTAACGATATTCAATTTTGGGGATTAAATGGCTTAAGGTACCAAACTGCTTTTACTCAGCATCCTAACGTGCTTGAACAAATAGCCAAAGCGCAAAAAGAGCCGAGCACATTCTCAAAACACGTTATTAACGCCCAGATTCACCTTGAAATCTCATCACTTTCGATTAACGAATAACAAATAAGACAAGCAATAAAGGATGTAAGATGAAGAAAGCAGCAAACCTTGCGTTAGAAAATGTAATCCAAGCATCGGGCGCTTGCCCTGTCTGTGAACGAACTGGGCTACCGGTTTTTTTACTGCGTCAGGCTGTGATAAAAACAACGTCGAGTTTAACAAAAAAAGTCAACGCCACTTATCAAGAGTTAGCCGATTACGCTAAAAATTTAGATTTTAAAAACCGCATGCCAGAAGAGGCATTAGAATATTATAGCTATGTACTGCGTATTTTGCGTAAAGGTTATGTGTATGTGATGCAACAAAAAGGCGACGACATCCATAGCCGAATACTCCATGCGTATGAATGCATTGATGGGGCACTACGTTTAAGAAACTACCATGACCTGCCCAATACCGAGCCAAGACCTTTATCAAAAGCGTGTAACAAAGCTTGCCATTCTATTCCGGCATCGTTCATCAATCTTGATGATAAAAACTTTACGCAAGCTTGGGTGGCTTATTGTTCACGACCTTGGTCGAAAACAACCATTGATGATTACCTACAAGAACAAGATAGCCAAGCGCTATCCCGTTTTACCCAAATTGATATACAAAAACTCAAAGACTCACCGTCTGAGGCAACTGGCAACCGAGCCGTACCGTTTAAAGATATTTTTGGTAGTAGTTATCAAACTTACCAAGCAGAAAACAGCAAAGTACTGGAATTTCGTTTTGATGAGCATCTTGATAATTTTGAATCGGTACATGGGTTTACCCGTTTAAAAGACCAAAAATTAAAATATGTGCTACATACCAATCAATTATACCAAGGGGATAAACCGATATCCTGCGGCGTCGTGCTGGAAGACACTTTAGGCATCGCCGAAGA